>NZ_CAJHBJ010000030.1:0-28801 GCF_904846595.1 Psychrobacter sp. HII-4
TGCCTGTATAACGTTTAAAACCAGCGTCACTTTGTTTGAGTAGCTTATCTATGTTTGGCATGGTTCCTAAAAAGTTATGAGTGTTTCAGTTATTGTAAAATTCTCTGCTACTTTTGCAAGAGGTCTAATAATAACAGCTCATTAAAAAACGCTCATTTTAACATGAATTGTCTTCAGGATGTCATAAAGCCGTTTTAATGAGTGAAGGGTAAGTTATTGATAGCGCGAGATAAACTGCTCATGCAAAGTAAGCGACTAGCCTAGCAGAATAATGGCAAAAATGATTTCAGCAGAACCGTCTATCTTCGCAAACATGGTTGTTAAAGTACAGTTATCAAAGTATGGATTTAGCCAGTACCAATCATTTGTTTTCTCATGTTTGTTAGCCGTTCTGATTTTCATCCACAGCTTTTGGCATAGCTTTTGCTCCAACCCCGTTAGGGCTTATTTGTGTGCATTCATGAGTGAAAATGGTGCACCGATAAAAATTGAATGGATACACAAGTGTTTGGAGATAAAATGAGAATATCATCTGTTGGGCTGGATGTATTAAAGAAGCTACTCAAATCATCACTAGGTAAGATATTAGCGCTCAGTACGCTACTGTTTGGCACGATCGCCAGTGCACAAGCTGCGGAGGCAGACACATTGACGGTGGCGCAGCTACTCGAATATCAAAACATCGCTTGGATTATTTGGGGCGGGGTTTTGGTGTTCTTTATGCAGGCAGGTTTTGCGCTACTAGAGAGCGGCTCCGTACGTGCCAAGAACGCGGTAAACGTGATGATGAAAAACTACACCGACATGTGTATCGGTGGTCTGGCGTTTTATTTGGTGGGTTTTGGGCTAATGATGGGTACTAATCATTCGGGGTTTGTCGGTACCGATCATTTTATGCCAGTCAATCTGTCCAATATGGACTGGGCGCTGATGTTCTTTCAGATGATGTTTGCGGCGACAGCGGTGACCATCGCGAGTGGTGCCATGGCAGAGCGTGTCTCGTTTATCGGCTATGCAGTCGCCGCTTGCTTGATCTGTTTGTTTATCTATCCTATGTTTGCCAGCTGGGTCTGGGGTGGGTATTTTGGCGGGTCAGGCTGGCTAGCTGAGCTTGGTTTTATTGATTTTGCTGGGTCGACCGTCGTGCATTCTATCGGGGGCTGGTTGGCACTGGCAGGCATCTTAATCATTGGGCCAAGGCTGGGGCGCTTTGCCCCTGATGGTACGCCAAGACTCATCGCAGGTCACAACATGACGCTATTGGCGCTTGGCGGGTTTATTTTATGGTTTGGTTGGTTTGGCTTCAATGCTGGATCGACGTTATCTATTACAGGGAATATCGGCCTAATCGCCGCCAATACTTTTATCGCTGCGGTCAGTGCGGTGGTGAGCTACATGCTGATTGCTCGGACAATGAATAAAGCCATTTTGCTCAGTGATAGTGTCAATGCCAGCTTGATTGGTTTGGTGTCTATCACGGCAGGCTGTGCCACAACAACGCCCATTTTTGCTGTTGTCATCGGTGCCATCGCCTCTGTGATCTATATCTTATCCACGCAAGCATTATTAAAGTTCAAGATAGACGATGTGGTATCAGCAGTGGCAGTTCATGGTTTTGGCGGTGCATGGGGCACACTTGCAGCTGGAATGTTTTATACAGGGGATTTATTCAACCTATCACGAATTGGCGTACAGGCTCTAGGCGTGGGAGTAGCACTGGCATGGGGGCTAGGGCTTGGTCTTGTGATGTATAAGCTGATTGATCTGAGCTTTGGACTAAAGGCCAGCCGCTTACATGAGCAGCGCGGTCTGGATTATACCGAGCATGCCGAGCTCGGCTATCCTGAATTTCAAAAGCAGATGTTCGATGCGAAAAGCCTAACAGAGCGGCATTTATAGGAGAAAATGAATGAATACCGATACTCAATCAGTAGAGCAAACGGTGTCCGCGATGGCAGAGGTGCTGGCAGAGTACTTACATCCTGAAGAGGTGCGCCTGCTCAAAAGGCAGTGGCAACAGTACTCGACTGTCTCTGTCAAAATGATGCAGCAATGTGTGTTGGATGCGACCAGACGCTATCCTGAACTACAAGATCACAAATCTAAAATTCGTAAAGGCTTTTGGGCTGCGTTGCAAGCGGACAATCAGCAGACAGTGGAGTCTGACAGTCACAATGGCCATAACGAGACAATCAATGCACCCGTACCTACCTCTGAGCCCGTTCTCGCATTTTATACCGTGATAGAAGCGCTGCGCAGTCAGCTAACGGCAGCAGACAGTCGCAGCTTTTTTCATCTTATGCACCAAACTGTTTCGCAAGAACGCACCTTCAAAGGGCATCACATCAAGATCAATCAGTTTTTGGAAGGTAATCGCCCACCTGTACCGGACAATGAGCACCTGTTAAACAATCTGATGCAACTTGCCTACGTGTGCTTGTGCGATATTACTGGTCCTGTAGAGGCAGATGAGATACTGTTTCAAGCAGCACAAACAGCCAAGCAAAGTTATCCAAAAGCCGTCGTCGAAAAATTATTTTAACGTGCTCTCTAGCTTTAAATCAAGAAATCAGTTGCCCAAGCGCTATTAATCGTCTAGTAATTGGAGCGGGAAGGTCACCACATCAAATGCAAGGGCAAAAGGCAGCAGCACCAGTTTTTGTGCGCTATTTGGTCCGTGACGCCCTGCTTTTTTTTGCTGCGTTTGAGTATAAAATCTCACGCTATAAGGTTTGCTCAAGGCCTGATAATTTGACTGAATCAAGCTTAAATTACTGACCTGCGGGTAGATAGCGCCTTTCACGGGGACATTAAAACAAAAACGCTGGGCACCAATACGTTGATCACTGGCGGAGGTACACTCTCGGGCATTATTTTGTAAAAAGAACTGATAATCTGTGCGTCTAAACTCGTCTTTCAATTTGGCGTAAGATAGCCTCATTTCTCCTTGGAAATATCCATCGTTATTGGGGACATAAAAACTCATGTCATTGTCAACGTGGATGTCTTTTTGCGTGAGATTGCTGAGTAGGTTTATCATCTCAATCCCGCCTTGGGTGAGTACGTAGCTGTTTTTTTCACCAACGATTACCATCGTTGCATTTGGCGTTTTTGGTAATGCTTGCGCCGGACGACCAAAAGCGATCACTTGATCTTCTGACAATGTCTGCTTGGTCGTGATGATATGGTTATTACTTTCTAGCAATGAGCTGGTCGCACAGCCTGACATTGCAAGCATTGAGGCTAGTATGGTTCCTGTTATAAGCGTCCTTGGGTGAGAGATAAAATTTTTCTTAGCCATAATTAGGTTCCCTTTTCTACTATGATTAATTATTCGTAAACATCTAACGTATGCTCATTTGGTCTTTAATAATTTAAGATAGAATAAAATCGATATATAAAGCTGTGTCGTTATATTTAAATAAATTTTTTTGAAAGCTATTCGTGTGCGTGTCGATACTTCGAAAAATATACACTAGTATAATTGGAGTCTTTTTAAAATGGGTCGATTGCAGTTATCTTTCGCTAACACTCTATTGAACTAATGCCAGCTAGTATTGTCTTGAGGTATATTTTCTGACTGCTTCTGCCAATAGTTTGCTTTCGGCTTATAACGCGCATCAGTTAAAGCTAATTCAGTATAAATCTCATCTAAGCCCTCTATTGCTTTGTAACTGCCCAGTTCAGCGTAACCGGTCAACTCTGAAATAAGAGGCTGTAAATACTGTTCAAGCTCTTTTTGACTTGAGTTAACATGAGATGCCCGCCAATAATTGAAAGCCTCAAGCAATAGAACAGCTTTGCTATCTAAATGTCCAGCTTTGGATAATAATGCAGTACTTACAATACCTAATCCAGTCTCAGTTTCCTGCTGTAAGATAATAGGGTTGTTTGGACTTACACGTCTATTTTTTCGTACTAAACCTGTACCCACCATATAATCTAGCCAAATTGAAGAGTTTGCTTTATTTTGTTGAAAATAGTCTACAACTTTACTCATGTATTGTATGGCTTTGTTATCGTCTTTAGGAACAAATTCACCTATGTAGTAATTTAGAGCCATCTGGAAGTAAAGCTCGACTAGTTGCTCTTGATAGTAAACACCATCAGATTTAAATTGTTCTATTTGTTTATGGCTTAAGCTATCTTTCTTAGGAAAGTCGCTAATAGGTTTATTCGCAAACCTAGATAATGCTTGCTCGTATTTAGCATATTGGCCAATAACATCCGTATCCTTACTGAAAGGATATTTTGTTTGACAGAGCTGAAATTTTGCCACTTGTAATGCAAAATTATCTGAATATATGTCTATGCCATTTGGCGTTTCTTTGAATTCGCTTAATGTGATAGGTTTATCAGATTGTTCGATATTTTTATAAATATCGCAACTATTTGAAACAGGCTGAATATCATAGGCATAAGTAGGTAGAGATATAACTGTAAATAACCCTATAATAAACAGGCTATTTAGTGAGAGTTTTAAGTAAGGTAAGCTATTTATTTTGAACATTAAAAATGTATTTAAATTTTGCACAACAAGAATCCTTAAAGTCGTCATTAGCTACCATATTTAAAATTACACTACTCTTATCATTTTATTTCTTGATATGCCACATATGATGTCTTAATCAAGCAAAATCTTCGTGCCACTTTTGGTAAAGTTCATCACAAACTGACTTTTAAAATTGCGGACATTGTTTTCATACGTCAGCAAATGCCGAGTGAACTGATGATAGTCACTCATATTTTTGGCATTGACCATCAGCATAAAATCAAAATCGCCCGATACTTCATAACAGCTCATCACCTGCGACTGCGCATCCATCAAACGCTCAAACCGGCGCTGCATTGATGTGTTGGAGCGCTCCATCTCAATCATGACCACGGCCGTCAGACCATAGCCTACTTTGCTAGGATTGACGATCGCGACTTGTTTGGTGATCACGCCGCTATCTATCAATGCTTGAATGCGGCGCTGAGCAGTGGCAACAGACACATGCACGTGCTCGGCAACGGCTTTGAGCGGTAATGTCGCATCGTCTTGTAATAAATTCAAAATGGCTTTATCGGTGTCATCTAGATGCTGACTCATGCGCTTATCCTTTTACAGTAATCCTTTTATAGAAATGGTTTTGGGAGTAAAAATATAATAAGAATTATTCATTTATTAAATTATTATCATAATAACCTAGAAAATGATAAATAAATTAGTTTATGGGACAATAATTGAAAAATAAGCTCATTATAAATAATAAATAGATAATTTATATCATAAGATATCAGTAGGATAAGACCTATCAGCCAATAGTTACGCGATTTACGTACGCTGAGCTTTACCTTTTACTCTTATCTCAATCTATGGTGCTTCACATGTCTATGCAAATGCTATCCAATACCGTCACTACAAGCCTCATACGCTGGCTGTTACCTAGTGTTTTAACAACTGGTAACACGCAGCAGCGCACGCTGATGTTGGGAGTGTCATTTGCCATCTTATCCAATATCTTGTTTGGTGTACTCTATGCGTATAGCAGCTTTCTGACGCCTTTGTCGGGTACGCAGGTTTTCATCTGGCGTATGCTGTCAATGTGGGCAGTGTTGGTTGGCTACTTATTGATAAGTGGACGGCTGGGTATGCACATCGATAAATTACGTGCACTGCGCTCGTTCAAACAGTGGGCATGGCTGCTGCTACCTACACCGATATTTTTGAGTCAGCTTTGGCTATTTATGTGGGCCCCGGTCAATGGGCAGGGCGTCCAAACCGCCATGGGCTATTTTTTGTTTCCACTCATGATGGTGGTGTTTGGTTGTCTGCTATTCGGTGAGAAGCTCAGTCGTTTACAGTGGTTGGCGGTGGCATTTGCAGCGGTCGGTGTCTTTAGTGAGATCATCCGTACCCAAAGTGTCTCTTGGGCGACATTATGGGTGTGTGGTGCCTATCCGATATATTATATCATGCGTAGGCTGCAAGGTATTGACGCCATCACTGGTATGCTGGTCGATCTGAGCTTGTTTGCCCCATTTGCGCTTGGTTACTTGTACTTTTTTGCGCCTAGCAATTTGGCGATGGTCGCAGGGTCTGGATTTTTGATGATGATGCTAGCAGGTCTAGGGATCTTAAGCATATTGGCAATGAAAACCAATATTGATGCCAGCCAAATGCTTCCAGTCAATGTCTATGGCATGATGAGCTATCTGGAGCCTGCGTTGCTGTTTATCTTGGCAATCACGGTTTTGGGCAATCCATTTGAGTCGGCGATGATATATAGCTATGGGCTAATCTGGCTCGGTATTGTGTGTTTACTGCTTCATGGTATCCGTCAGCTGCGCGGTACCAAAAACGAGACGTTAGGTACAAAAGCTGCCGCTTAACGCATGTATGCTGGGGTGATGTTTATAGTTAGCTGAATGTAAAACTGTTATGGATTTAAACGCGCTACTGGTATAAATTTTACTTGCGTGCTGCGTTATCAGAGGCTGCGCAACCTACGTTTAAAAATAGCATCCCAGTAGCTCGATGACATTTTTAGAGTGTATCGACTATATAATAAAACAGGACGGTTTACGCGATGGTAAATCGTCCTGTTTATCAGCTCGATAGGAGCAGAGCCTGCCAGAGCATTTAATCTAAATGCTGCTTAAAGCCGCGCTGCTTATCGCGCTCCCAGTCGCGGTCTTTCAGAGTTTTACGTTTATCGTGTTGCTTTTTACCGACGGCAAGGGCGATCTGACACTTGACCATCGAGCGCTTCCAGTAGCAAGACAGCGGCACACAAGCATAGCCTTTTTGATTGACCGCGCCATATAATTTGTCGATCTCGCGGCGATTGAGCAGCAGTTTACGGGTACGGATGCTATCGGGGCTAATGTGCGTCGAGCTAGAGAGCAGAGGCTGGATATGAGCACCAAACAAGAAAGCCTCACCATTACGAAAGGTAATATAAGCCTCGGTGATGGACATTTTACCTGCACGAATGGCCTTGACTTCCCAGCCTTGCAAAGACAAGCCTGCCTCAAAGGTTTCTTCGATAAAATACTCGTGCCGCGCTTTTTTATTGGCGCAGATTTGATTGTCTGGTTTTTTTGCTTTTTTTGACATAAATTCTCCATCAGGATGTCAGTACGCTGCATCCTTGTCTTACCATTCCTCATCTAAGACCATCGGCGGGCCTACTATGTGAGATGAGTCGAAGCGCTTATTGTAGCAAAGCAAAGGGGCAAAAGGTAAATCGGCTGTTAGGACAAATGTAGCAGATAAGTATTAAATGTAGGCAAAATTTGCTAGCATGTGCAGTATCATTAACGACCAGATTAGCACTGCTATGAATTCAGCAAATGTCGCCCATGCTTCAAAGCTTCAGACCAAGATTTTATACCCTGGCACCTTTGACCCCATTACCAATGGCCATGTCGATTTGGTGACGCGCGCGACCAAATTATTTGATGAGGTGGTCATTGCCGTGGCATCAGGGCACCACAAAAAACCACTGTTTAGTTTTGAGGAGCGGGTGGCTTTGGTCGAGACAGTGTTTGCAGATTTGCCGCAAGTGTCGGTGGTGGGTTTTGAAGGTCTGCTCGTGGATTTTATGCGCCTGCAAGGTGCCACTGCCGTCTTGCGTGGCCTGCGTGCGATGTCGGATTTTGAGTATGAGTTTCAGCTGGCCAATATGAACCGCGAGCTCGATGAAAATTTTGAGGCGGTGTTTTTGACGCCATCGCAAAACTACTCGTTTATCTCATCGACGATGATTCGTGAGATTGCCAAGCTTGGCGGCGATGTCAATAAATTTGTGCCACCTTGTGTCTCGCAAGCTTTTGCCAAAAAGCTCACGCTTAACTAGCTGTCACCGTTTATCTGCTGACAGTTATTTTATCCTTCACCAAACTCGCCAGAGTAATCTGCCGCGCTTGTTATTAGTCATACATAAGGAGCAGTTTATGGCATTGTTAATCACTGACGAATGCATCAACTGTGATGTCTGCGAGCCTGCTTGCCCAAACGAGGCCATCTCTGAGGGCGATGATATATATGTGATCGACCCTGACCTGTGTACAGAGTGTGTCGGTCACTTCGATGAGCCGCAATGCGTTGTCATCTGTCCTGTCGACTGTATTCCAAAAGACCCCGATCATATCGAGAGCGAAAGCGATTTATTGGCCAAATACAAGCGTATCACTGGTCAATAATGCGCTGAGATGCTGCTGCCCAACAAAGCCTAGGAATAATATGATGAATACGGATATTCAATTGCCCATACACTTTTTTCAACATACATACTTTTCATTCGCGAGCGGACGATGAGTATGCCTACCAACGACTTCGACCACCAGCACTTGTGGCATCCCTATGCCAGCTTGCCGCCCACTTATCCAAATATCGTCATTGACCATGCCGAAGGTATCTATATCGTCACTCAAGATGGCACGCGCCTCATAGATGGCATGTCGTCATGGTGGGCAAGCGTGCATGGCTATAACCATCCGGTGCTCAATGCGGCAATGACTCATCAGCTCGGCAAAATGGCGCATGTGATGTTTGGGGGCTTGACCCATCAGCCGGCGATAGACTTGGGTGAAAAACTGCTCTCCATCGTACCAGCAGGCCTCGATGCTGTTTTTTATGCTGATAGCGGCAGTATCGCGGTGGAAGTGGCATTAAAGATGGCGCTACAGTATCAGATTGCTGCTCAGCGTCCGCAAAAGTGCCAGTTTGCCTCAACGCATTCAGGCTATTATGGTGATACGTGGCATGCGATGAGCGTCTGCGATCCTATCAACGGCATGCATAGCTTATACGGTAAGCAGCTGCCGGTGCAGCATTTTGTCCCAGCCCCGCCATTGGGATTTGAACATAAATTAACGCAAGGCGTGCGCGATGAATTAACCCAGTTTTTTGCTAAACATAGCGCTCAGCTTGCCGGATTCATTATCGAGCCTGTCATTCAGGGCGCAGGCGGCATGCGCTTTTATAATCCGGAGTATTTGCAGTTACTGCGGCAGTTATGTAATGCGCATGATGTGCTGTTGATTACCGATGAGATCGCCACAGGCTTTGGCCGTAGTGGTAAGCTTTTTGCGTGTGAGCACGCCGATATCAGTCCCGATATTATGACCGTGGGTAAGGCGCTAACGGGCGGCTATATGACCTTTGCGGCCACCTTATGCACCCGCCATATTGCCGATACCATTCATCACAGCGACTATCCTGCACTGATGCATGGGCCCACCTTTATGGGTAATCCGCTGGCCTGCGCGGTCGCTTGTGCGTCGATTGATTTGATTTTGTCTTATGACATTGAGAGGCGTACGGCAGATATGCAAGCCGTTATGGAGTCGCAGCTTGCGCCTGCAGCGACATTGGATGGTGTCAAAGAGGTACGTTGTTTGGGCGCGGTCGCCGTCATTGAATTAGATGAAGCGGTCGATATGCCTGTTTTTCAATCCTTACTGATCAAAAATGGCATTTGGGTCAGACCCTTTGGTAAATTGGTCTATATCATGCCGCCCTTTGTCATGACGGATGATGAGCTGGTGACGTTATGCCGAGCGCTACTGACCGTCGTTACCTTTTATGTAAATCAAATCTGTGTCACCAATAGAGCTACTATATGAGTGTGCTATTTATCTCCGGTATCGACACCGACATTGGCAAAACTTACGCCACCGGTATGCTGGCTAAGGCCTTAATGCAGCAGGGCATAAAGATTATCACCCAAAAGCTGGTACAAACGGGCGTTGGGGTTGATTTGGCCAATGGTGAGATGAATATTGCTGATGATATTGTTACTCATCGCCAGTTAATGGATGTACCGCTACAGCCGTGTGACCTTGCTCACACCACATGCCCTTATCGTTATAAAAAACCAGCGTCGCCGCATCTGGCGGTCAGACTGGCCGATGATGTGTTAGACCCTGATGTCATCACTCAGGCGACGCGGCAATTGCAAGTAAACTACGATGTGGTGTTGCTAGAAGGGGCAGGCGGTTTGCTCGTACCCATAACCGAGCAATTACTGACGCTAGATTATATTGCCACCCAAGGCTATCCAGTGGTTTTGGTGACCTCGGGTCGCCTTGGCAGTATCAATCATACTTTGCTTAGCCTTGAAGCCATCAAAGCACGCGGTTTAACGCTGCATAGCGTGATTTATAATCCCATTCATGATAATGCGGCTCAGACGGATCCTGAGATTGCGACGAGTACCATGGCGTTTTTACAGCACCATCTGCAGCAGTATCATCCGGGCACGTACTGGCTGACCCTGCCCTATATAAAGCAAGATAAGCAACGCCACACTCTGCCAGATTTTTATTTACCAAATGGTTTTGTCTGAGGCGGCTACAAGCGATTATTTGACGAGGCAAAATTAGTCACAAAAGATATTCCCAGATGAGCCTTGGGTTTGCTATACTGGCGCCCTTGGTAGACTAGGCGATCGCCGCTGCACACTGGCAACAGATGTGCAGGGGAGGAAAGTCCGGGCTACATAGGGCAGCGTGCCAGCTAACGGCTGGGCAGGGTAACCTGACGACCAGTGCAGCAGAGAGGAGACCGCCCCGCGCAAGCGAGGTAAGGGTGAAAGGGTGCGGTAAGAGCGCACCGCGTGGCCAGCAATGGTGCACGGCATGGTAAACTCCACGCGTAGCAAGACCAAATAGGCATCGGCATGGCGCGGCCCGCGTTCGATGCGGGTAGGTTGCTTGAGCGTATCAGCGATGATGCGCCTAGAGGAATGATCGTCCACGACAGAACCCGGCTTATCGGTCTACCAACTTTTTTATGCTTCGTTTTTTAAGCGTTGTGTTTAAGCATTGTTTTTACGCTTCGTTTGTATAATTAGCAGTGATGTTTTTGCGCTTAATTTGAATAAAATTCATTTTTTTTGCAAAAAAAGCCAATTAGGGGTTGACGGTATCCACCTCTATCGGTATTATACCGAGCCTTAAATGGCGATGTAGCTCAGCTGGTTAGAGCGCACGACTCATAATCGTGAGGTCGAGAGTTCAAGTCTCTCCATCGCCACCATATATCATAAAACCTAATCAGTTTTAAAAAGCCAATCCTTCATGATTGGTTTTTTTTTGCCTAAAATAACTTAAAAACTCTGTCAGGCTGAGGGGTTTTTATCATGAAGCCGCTTATAAAAGAGCCATTGAGCTTACGAATTTCTTGCTATATCATTGGTTTATCAGTTTACTTACAGATTAATTCTTGTAACTTATGTCCTGCTTACTTATCATAGGGGCTGTTTTCGGTAAATTCCTGTAACGCCATGTCTGTACAATTGCCTCCTTATCGTCCCATCAAGCACCGTAGTGGCCTTAAAGTCATGGGTGCGGCATTTCATGCTTTGCTGATGCGTGAGCTACAGACGCGCTTTGGTGGCTATCGTCTGGGCTATCTGTGGGCGCCACTTGAAGTCTTGTTCCAAGTGCTGATTTTTTTAGTGATCTTTGGCGTGATTATTGAGCGCGCTTTACCAGGGATGGGTTTTCCGCTGTTTTTGGTGACAGGTATGGTGCCTTTTCGCATGTTTCAAACGATAGCGACGAGAGCATTAGGCGCTGTTGAAGGAAACAAAGGCTTGTTGATGTATCGCTCGATACGTCATATTGATGTCATTATTGCTCGATCGGTATTAGAGCTGATCATCTACTTTATTACCTCGATTATTTTGTTAGTTGGTTTGGCTTTTTTTGATATCTATGCCAGCTTAGAGAATCTACACATCGTACTGTTTTGCTGGATCACACTGTTTTTATTTAGTTTTGGCATTGCACTGATTATGATGGTTATTGGTTATTATGGTGGTGAGATTAGCAAGGTGATTACCATTATATTTACCATCTTGTACTTTGCTTCTGGCATTATTTACCCGATTCATGTGGTACCAGAGCCATACTTTAGCTACCTGCTTTATAATCCTTTTATTCATAATATCGAGCTGATCAGGCATGCTTTTGCCCCTAATTATCCCGCTTATCATATTGATATCACCTATTTTTTGAAGTGGACAGTGGCTGTCAACTTCTTAGGTTTACTCATGTATAAAGCGGTAGAAAAAGATCTAATACGCTCAAAATAAAGCTCGTAGTATTTCATTTTTATGATATTTATAATATCTAGTTTTATTTTATGGTAAATAAATGATTGAAGTTAAAAATATTTCTAAGTCATTTATGACAAAAAAAGGTCGGCATTATCTTTTTAAAGATCTCAATCTGACCATTGGTGATAAGCAAAGCGTTGGCTTGCTCGGGCGTAATGGCGCGGGTAAGTCAACCTTGCTGCGTATCATCTGCGGACTCGATGAGCCAGACCATGGTGAGATCATCACCGACTCTACCATCTCATGGCCAGTCGGTGTGGCAGGAGGCTTTCAAGGCAGTTTGACGGGTCGGCAAAACGTACGCTTTGTGTGCCGGCTATATTCAAGCGGGGCCTATATCGATGAAAAAATTCGTTTTGTCGAAGAGTTTGCAGATATTGGTAACTATTTTGATATGCCGGTCAAAAGCTACTCATCTGGTATGAAGGCTCGTTTGACCTTTGGGCTGAGTTTGGCGTTTGATTTTGATTATTATATGCTCGATGAAGCCGGAGCGGTGGGTGACGCGGCATTTCGTAAGCGCAGCGAAGAGGTTTTGGCCGCCCGCCGAGAGCAAGCAGGGTTTTTGATAGTGTCGCATAATATCGGTGATATTAAGCGTAACTGCGATATTGGTATTGTATTAATGGATCAGACAGCACACGTCTTTGAAGATACAACAGAAGCGATTGAGGTTTATGAAAAGCATATCCACAAAGCAAAAAAGTAAGATAATTAACCTCTCGTTATTTATCGGCTTAGTCATACTGCCTTGGGTGCTCGTGATATTTTATGTCATGACGCTGGCTCATCCGCGTTATATATCGACCGCTGATGTGGTGGTAAAGCAAGTCAGCGAGTCAAGTGTGCCGTCCGGTGGTGGTCTGTCTGCGCTACTGGGTGTCAATAGCACCAGCAAAGAAGACGCCACCTATCTGACGGAGTACATTTTATCGAATGATATGGTCAAGCGCCTTGATGATAAGTTTAAGTTTCGCGAGGCTTATTATGTCGATGGTTCAGACCCCATCAATGAGATTGATCCGGATGCCACGCAAGAAGAGCTGCTCGATTACTTCAAAAAGCGGGTACACATCAACCTCGATGAGCAAAGCTATGTGCTGTCGGTGGCGACAGAAGCCTTTGATTCACGCTACGCGTTTGAGCTAAACAAAACCATCTTGAACGAGTCTGAGCAATTCGTAAACCGTATCTCACAAGAAGTTGCGCGTGATCAGTTGGTGTTTGCCGAAACCCAATTAGAAGAGTCACAAGATCGCCTAAACGACGCCAAAGAGCAGCTATTAAACTATCAAAACACCAATGAGATTTATGACCCGCAGGCCAACGCCCAGATTATCAATCAGCTGATTGGCAGCCTACAGGGACAGCTGAGCTCTCTACGTACTGAGGAGCGGCAACTGCTTAGCTATCTCAATCCTGATGCGCCGCAAGTGGTGTCGATCAGAAGCCAAATCAAAGCGATTGAAGCGCAAATTCGTCAAGAGCAAACCAAGCTGACCTCGCCAAATACCACCAAGCTAAACCGTCAAGCGGTGCAGTTTGAGACCATAAAAGCGGATGTGGACTTTGCCACAGAGCTGTATAAGCTATCGCTATCATCACTTGAAAAGGCGCGCCTAGAAGCCTTTAAAAAGATGAAAAACCTGATTGTGATCTCAACCCCTTATGAGGCCGAAGAAGCGTTGTATCCACGCCGCGCTTATATCATTTGGACATCACTTATATTGTTATTGATATTCTACGGTTTTGTGCGTTTGGTGATGGCCGTTGTCCGCGATCATCGTAGCTAGTTTTGCGGTCTGCCAGCTTTGACCGACCAGATATCACTAATGATCGACAGATCAGTAAAGGAATATAATTCATGAATACGAAACCACGTGCGATCGTGATGATGATAAGTGTGGCGATGGCTGCTATGAGCATGTCAGCAAACGCCGTCAGTTATGCTGAGCAAATGGCAGGCTCTAGCTTTGGTACAAGCGCCAATAATGCCAGCCAAGATCAAAATCGCCATAATATCAATGTTTCAACCCAAGCGTTTGCTGGCGGTGTACCTGGACAGGCCACCACCCAAGAAGCGGTGAATGCTGCCAGCTTGCCCAGTCAGTCGGTTATTAACACCACCCGCCCTTACCAAGACATCAACACCCAAGACATGATGTTTGGTGAGCAGCTATTTCGCGGGGCTTTTTCGACCACCTCCGGCTCGACCTTTAACGACAGCTATGTGATAAATCCAGGCGACAATGTCCAAGTACGTATGTGGGGCGCTTATCAATTTGCCTCCACCATGACAGTCGATCCACAAGGCAATATTTTCTTGCCAAACGTCGGTCCGGTACGTATCGCTGGGGTTCAAAACGGCAACTTACAAAACGTGGTCAAAAGCGCGGTCAATCGTATTTATCGCTCAAACGTCGGCGTCTATGCTTCTTTAGAGCAAGCACAGCCGGTCAAAGTATTTGTCACCGGTTTTGTCAAGCAGCCTGGTTATTATGGCGGACTGGCGGCGGACTCGGTGCTGTCTTATCTCGACAGAGCGGGCGGCGTCGACCCAACACGCGGCAGCTTTATCGATATTCAGATCAAACGCAATGGCCAAATGCTCCAGCAAGTCAATCTTTATGATTTTTTATTGGCCGGTAAGTTGCAGCCTTTTGCCTTTCGTGATGGTGATGTGATTACAGTGGCCCCGCAGAAAAAAACCTTTGCCGTGAGTGGTGAGGTACAAAACGAATATACCTTTGAGTTTGATGTCAACGATCTGACCATCGGTGATGTCTTGCAAGTGGCCAATCCTGCCGCAAACGCCACCAACGTCAGTATTACCCGCAGTTCAGGCCGCGCCCAGACAGCGGAGTACTACTCACTGGCAGAGGCGCAAAACGTGCCTGTCTATAATGGTGATCAGATGGTGGTGACCTCAGATCGCTATGCTGGGACGATCGCAGTGCAGGTGAAAGGAGCACATACGGGCAATGGCGCGATGGTGGTGCCCTATGGCGCCCGTCTCAAAGACATCGTGCCGCAATTGCAGCCAAGCCCACTGGCTAAGTTGACACATTTGACCATTTATCGTCAGTCAGTCGCTGAGCAGCAAAAACGCATGATCAATGAGTCGCTTGATCGTCTAGAAGAGCTGACACTTGCCACACAGTCAACGACTCGTGAAGAGGCCGCACTGCGTCAAGATGATGCCGCTTTGGTCAAGCAGTTTGTGGCAAAAGCGCGAAATGTACAGCCTGATGGTCAGATTGTCGTTGTACCAAATTCGTGGCAGGATATTATCTTGCAACAAGGCGATGTCATCGAGATCCCCGCGCAGACGTCTGTGATTACGGTCAATGGACAGGTACGCGCGCAAGGGGCGTTGACCTTTAACCCAGATTATACCGTCGGCGATTATGTGGCCAATTCAGGCGGCTTTGGTGATAATGCAGATACCAAAGAGATTTTGATTATCCATCAAAATGGTGCCAGCGAAGTGGTGAATACCGCTTACCGTATTCAGCAAGGCGATGAGATTATGGTGTTGCCAAAGGTTAAGACCAAGCGAGTAGAGATTGCGCGCGGACTGTCGCAGATTTTCTATCAGTTGGCCATCGCTGCAAAAGTGGTGCTGGATCTATAACGACTGATAGGCGTTTTATAGGATAAGGTGTTTATACTAAAATATCAGTGATTGGTAAATCACTGATTGACAAGGGGAAATAATGGCAAACAGCGTCACAGATGAAGGCAAAAACGCCCCTATATCGGCCTTTGATGACACGCTGTTTTTGCCCTTAACCCAGCGCTTGCGGCCGATGCAACTGGCGGTGATTGGTAAAGGTATGCAGCGTAATAATCTTTTGCTGCCACAAGTGCTGCATGCTGATATTCAGCGCTGGTATCCGTGGTCAGCAGGGCAACAAGGTGTCACGGCTCCTGCTGCATCACTGCTGTCTAGGTTACCCTTACCAAACCGTATCAAAAATCAGATCAAAACCATATCGAAGCCTCAGCCTGAGGCTTTTATCGGTTGGGGACGCAAAAAAAGCTTTCAGCGCGCCCACAAAGCCGCCAGCAAACAAAGCTGTGCTGTGCTGAGTATCGAAGACGGCTTTTTGCGCTCATTAGACTCTGGCATCAGTAGCCGCCATGCTGTCAGTGTGGTCGTCGATGATGTGGGTATTTATTTTGATTTGACCCAAAGCTCGCGCTTAGAGCAGCTTATCGTTGCTCGTGCCAGCTTTGACAATCATAACACTCATAACAATCATAACAATCGTGACAATCGTGACAATCGTGACAGTGCTGGGCATCATGCGCTGCATCACAGTCGTGCTCAGCAGCTGATGTCAAGCATCTGTGCAGAAAAGCTGAGTAAATATAATGCGGTGACGACTTGCCCCTCACTCAATGAGTTGGCAAACAGTAAAGCGGCAAAGCGAAAAGTCGCCAGTACCGCAAACACTCCTCGGCCGCCACATGTCTTATTAATCGATCAAGTCGCAGGCGATGCCTCTGTCAAAGGGGCTGGTGCAGATAAACGTCAGTTTAGACGTATGCTAAAAGCCGCTTGCCGCAATCATCCGAATGCCCATATTTGGATAAAAGCACACCCTGCCGCCCGCACAGGCTATCTGACTGGTCTCAAGTTACCCAAAAATGTGCAGGTGTTGACACAGGTGCTCAATCCTATCGCCTTACTGACGCAGGTCGATCATGTGTATACAGTCAGCTCGCATATGGGTTTTGAGGCGCTGATGCTCGGCAAGCAGGTGCACTGCTTTGGGGTCAACTGGTATAGTGGCTGGGGGCTGACAGATGATAGCGGTGCGCCCAAACGCTTGTATCATACTGTCATGCACCGTCGTCAAAACTTTGCGAAGGGTTTGCCGCCGTCCAAACCACAGCCTAATTCAGCCTTATTTCCACCAGTTTTTTCTCAAACGACGTCTAAAGCCAATATGGCGAGAAACGTGAGCGCAACTTTAGAGGTGTTGTTTTATAGCGCTTATGTCGATTATAGTCACTATGTTGATCCTGCGAGCAGCAAAGCTTGCGACATAGAGACGGCGATTGAGTGGCTGGTGACCAACCGTCACTGGCAGTCGCAGCTGGCAGGTCGTTTGACGGTTTATGAATTTAGCCGCTGGAAGCTGCCATTCGTTAAGGCTTTTGTGGATCTGCCGCGTACTGATTTATTTATCAAACCAAAACCTCGCCTAAAAAACCTGCTGCATCCCGATCATTTACGGGTGGATTATCAGCAGCCGTTACTGGTTTGGGGCTTAGCAAAGCGGCAGCAGGTACAACAAAAACGCCAGCGCAAGCAGGTGGGTTTTGGTGCAGATAGCCCAGCTATCTACTGTATGGAAGATGGTTTTATCCGCTCCAACGGTCTGGGCGCAACGCTACTGGCGCCTTTATCTGTGGTGATAGACAGACAAGGCATCTATTACGACGCCACCGCGCCCTCGGATTTGGAGACGCTGCTACGCCACTGTCAGCCGCTAAGTCAGTCGCAGCGTCAGCGCGTCCAAAACCTACAAACCAAACTGCTTACCCAGCGAGTCAGTAAATACAATGTGGGTGCGAGCATCAGTCGTCAGGCAAGTCGTGATGGCAGCTGGCTCATACAGGCAAAGCAGTCTGGCAAGCGTCGCCTCCTTATCGTTGGACAAGTAGAAGATGATCTCTCTGTGCAGCACTGCGGGTCAATGATCAAAAAAAACCGTGATCTGATCGCGCGCGTTAGGCAAGACAATCCTGATGCATATCTCATTTATAAACCGCATCCTGATGTGGAGGCAGGGCTGCGCGCTGGCAAGGTAGGCGCTGATGGCTTACAGCTGGTAGATGCGGTCGCTTATGATACCGCGATGCCTGACTGCCTAGAAGGGGTCGATGCGGTGCATACCATCAGCTCGTTGACAGGTTTTGAGGCGCTGCTTCGCGGTTTGATTGTGACGTGTTATGGTCTGCCGTTTTATGCAGGGTGGGGGCTGACCACAGATATCGACGCGCAGCTGCCGCCAAAATCTCAATATCTGGCCAGACGTAATCGCGCCACTCCTTTATCGCTTGAGCAGCTATTGTATTGTACTCTGATTCGCTACCCGTTATATCGCCTGCCAAATGGCCATGGGCTGGCGCAAGTGGAGCAGGTCATCGACTATTTGTACCCGCCTGATGACGATGCTTTGATGGCCAGTTCAGAGGCTTTCATTACTCCTAGCACCAAGAGCCCTATGCGCGCTTTATTACCAACGCCTACTCAATTAAAACGCCGCGCCGCGACGCGTTTTATGCAGTATCGCCATCAGTGGCAACAGCGTCTAAGCAATAAACAGCACTAACTTATCTCAACAATCAACGTAAATCCCCTGCGACAGTCATGCCTTTTTTAGGTATAATTGCCTGTCGTTTATGCGGTTTTTTTGTATATTGGCCTGTTTTAATGCGACCTTCTTTTTCTTTGATTAATGGTAATTTGATACTATGACAGCTTCGATGTCTCATCTGCTTACTCATCGACATGTCTTGCTATTACAAGGAAAAATGGGCGGGTTTTTTCATCGTTTCTCAAGTTTTTTGCAGACGCAAGATATCAAGGTCAGCAAGATTAACTTTAATGCTGGCGATGCGCTGTTTTATCATCATCCCAATACTTACGAATACACAGGCACATTGGCGCAGTTTTCGTCGTGGTTGTCTGCTTTTATTCAAGAGCAAGGGGTCGATGCCATCGTCTGCTTTGGCGACTGCCGTCCGCACCATACTCAAGCGGCGCGGGTCGGTGAGCAGCTAGGCACCTCATTTTTCGTATTTGAAGAAGGCTATTTGCGCCCTGATTACATCACCTTGCAAGAGCATGGCATCAATGGCTACTCACGCCTCAATACGGCTGATATCAAGGCGCTGAAAAAAGCCAACGACCAGCCGCTATATACGCATAATCGCTTTTATCGCTTGAGCGTCGCGGCTGTCGTTTACTATGCGGCCACTTGGCTGTATAAAAGCCGCTACCCGCATTATTCCCATTATCGTGGCATGACCGCCTGGCAAGAGGCAATCGCTTGGCTAAAAGCGCCGTGGCGCAAGCTGCGTGGCTACTTACCTGACAAGCGCTTACAACAGCGGCTAACGCGGCAAGATAGCAACAATTATTTTTTGATTAGCTTACAGGTGCATAATGACTCGCAAATCACTCATCACAGTGACTATCGTGATGTGGTGCAGTTTATTGACGAGGCCATCGCAAGCTTTGCCCATCATGCCGATGCTGCGCAGCTGCTGGTATTTAAGCATCATCCGCTAGACCGAGGTCATCGGGATTATCGTGAGTTGGTAGCAAGTTTGGCAGCGCGCTACCAAGTCGCAAACCGAGTGTTTTATGGCTGTGATATGCATCTGCCCACCTTGATGAAGCACAGTATCGGAATGGTGACCATCAATAGCACCACGGGTCTACAATCGGTATATCATAAAAAACCGACCAAAGTTATGGGCCGCGCTATCTATGACACTCCCAAACTGACGGATCAAAAGCCACTCGATAAATTCTGGCAGCAGCCAAAGGGCCCCGACAACGAGTTTTATCTGCGCTTTCGTGAGTATCTGATAGAGCAAACTCAGCTAAATGGTGCTTTTTATGGCAAGTCGCCATGGATATATAAGTATCTGAGCGCGACAAAAGACACTGACGATTCGGCGTTCTCTGAGAGTAAGATGCCCTAAAAAATAACGGGGATAAACGTGAAATATCGCAAAAGACACAGGCGCGATAAACAAATTAGCCAACAATCTGTTGCCTTCTTTTTTTCTGTAGCGTTATCGGCTTGTAACCTCACTGGTAAATCCTTTGCCAACAAATAAAATCGCCTTACTTTATAGTGGAAAACTGCTAGAATACGCTTTTATGTTTGCGCATAACGGTTGGCTCTTCAGTGGTTGATTAAAAATAGTGATACCGGATATCGGTCTGATAATGTCTGGATCTTTATGGCTCATTTATAGGCCGCCAGTTTTTAGATATCGACTTTTTAGATAGCGACCGTGTGACATGCGCCTGACAGCATTTGCTCGAATCTTTTATTCTATCACCCTTAATTTAGTAGGCGCTTTGTGACTGCATTAGCAAATATTCGTAACTTTTCAATCATTGCCCACATTGATCATGGCAAGTCGACGCTTGCCGATCGTTTTATCCAGATGTGCGGTGCCTTGCAAGATCGCGAGATGCAAGCGCAGGTACTCGACTCCATGGATATCGAGCGTGAGCGCGGTATCACGATTAAGGCGCAGTCGGTCACTTTGTTTTATGACCATCCAAATGGCGAGCGCTATCAGCTTAACTTTATTGACACACCAGGCCACGTCGACTTTTCTTATGAAGTGTCGCGCTCACTTGCTGCCTGTGAAGGGGCACTGCTGGTGGTGGACGCCGCGCAAGGCGTCGAAGCACAGTCGGTGGCCAACTGCTACACCGCGGTCGATCAAGGTTTGGAGGTTATGGCAGTCTTAAATAAAATTGATTTGCCACAAGTAGAGCCTGAGCGCGTGATTCAAGAGATTGAAGACATCATCGGGATTGAAGCCATTGATGCGCCGCGTGTCTCTGCCAAATCAGGTCTAGGCGTCGATAAGCTATTAGAAACGTTAGTAGATGTTATCCCTGCGCCAACAGGCGACCGCGAAGCCCCGTTACAAGCCCTTATCATTGACTCTTGGTTTGACAGCTATTTGGGCGTGGTATCGTTGGTTCGTGTCCGTGAAGGGACGGTGAAAAAAGGTGATAAGATTTATATCAAATCGACCAAAGAGTCTCATCCTGTCAGCTCTATCGGTGTCTTTACGCCAAAACCTGTCGACACCGGCGTCCTAGAAGCAGGGGAAGTGGGTTTTGTCATCGCTGGTATCAAGGACATCGCAGGCGCGCCGGTGGGTGATACCATAACGCATGCCAGCACACCTGACGTTGAGCGTATCCCAGGTTTTCAGCAAGTCACTCCGCAGGTCTATGCAGGCATGTTCCCTGTCGATGCCAATGATTTTGAAAAATTCCGTGAAGCCTTACAAAAACTACAAATCAACGACGCCTCGCTTTTCTTTGAGCCAGACACCTCGGATGCGTTAGGGTTTGGTTTCCGCTGTGGCTTTTTGGGCATGCTGCATATGGAGATTATCCAAGAGCGTTTAGAGCGCGAGTATGACTTGGATTTGATCACCACTGCGCCGTCGGTGATTTATGAGATTGTCAAAAAAGACGGTGAGATTATCTATGTCGATAACCCATCGAGATTGCCTGAGCCAAACAATATCGAAGAGTTCCGCGAGCCGATTGCCCGTTGTCAGATTTTAGTACCGCAAGATTACTTGGGCAACGTCATGACTTTGTGTATCGAGCGCCGCGGCGTACAGGTCGATATGCGCTTTATGGGCAAGCAAGTCCAGCTGATCTTTGATATTCCGATGGGTGAGGTGGTCATGGACTTCTTTGACCGTCTAAAGTCAGTCTCGCGCGGCTTTGCCTCATTGGATTATAACTTTGAGCGTTATCAAGTCGATAAGCTGGTGAAAGTGGATGTACTCATCAATGGTGATCGAGTTGATGCGCTAGCGATGATTGTCCATCAGGACCAAGCACGCTTCCGTGGCAACCAGCTAGTGACCAAAATGAAAGAGCTGATTCCGCGTCAGATGTTTGATGTGGCAATTCAGGCGGCGATTGGTAGCCAGATTATCGGCCGTAGTACGGTTAAAGCCATGCGTAAAGATGTCCTAGCCAAATGTTATGGCGGTGACGTATCACGTAAGAAAAAGCTGTTGGCTAAGCAAAAAGCGGGTAAAAAACGTATGAAGCAGGTGGGTAGCGTCGAGATTCCACAAGAAGCCTTCTTAGCCGTGCTGCAAGTGGATAGTTAAGAGTACATGCTGCTTTGGTAAAGGTTTGATAAAAAATACGTCACATATGGTTTGATCTTATCGAGGCTGCAATAAGATAAGCCGCTCGTTAATAGGCAAGTTATTATGGATTTTGATTTTAATTTAATTTTAGTGCCATTAACCATCGGCTTAGGTATCATTTGGCTATTAGATAAGTTGACCCTCAAACAGCGTAAGACTCGCGGACGCGGCAAGGAGAGCTTATTGGTCCGCTGGGCTTATGACTTTTTCCCCGTATTGGCCGTGGTGTTAGTGGTACGCTCATTTTTGATTGAGCCTTTTAATATTCCCTCATCATCGATGGTGCCTACGCTGTACACAGGCGACTTTATCGCGGTCAATAAGTATGCGTATGGTGTGCGTCTGCCTTTGACGTACAATAAAGTATTGGACACAGGCGAGCCTGAGCATGGCGACGTGGCCGTGTTTCGCTATCCAGAAAACCCAAGTATTTACTACATAAAGCGTGTGATTGGTCTGCCAGGGGATACGGTGAGCTATGATAACGGGACGCTTGCGATCAATGACGTACCAGTGAAAACCAAGCCTGTCAGCTTTACGGCCAATACAGATCTGACGTCTCAGCTTTATTTGCCAGGACAGATTGCCCCCGGTCAAATACTCACCGAAGAGAGCGCTGCTGCCATGGGCCAGCAAGAAGAGCGTGAAGCGCAGTATTTTGCCGAAACCCAAGGGGATACGACGCATCTTGTGCGCTACTTGACCGATATGAATAGCGCGCAATATGCGCCTTTTTTGCAGCAACAAGCGCCAGAAGTGGTCAGCTCTGAGGGCACACAGTGGCGTATCCAGGTACCAGAAGGTCAGTATTTTGTGATGGGTGATAACCGTGATCGCAGTGCTGACGGTCGGTTTTGGGGTTTTGTGCCCGAACAAAACCTAGCGGGCAAAGCGGTCTACATCTGGATGCATAAGCCACCAGGTCTAAACCTGCCCACTTTTGCACGTAACGGTACGATTCACTAACCGTAAAGGCTGACTAGAGCGCCTCTTCACTTAGGGTTTGGTTTGAGGCAGCGCGTACAAGCATGATATGTCTGCTGATAAAAAGCAGCAGCGCCGCTATTGGTTTTTTTATCGATAATCGTTTTGTGCTACTATTGTTACTATCTAATCAACGATCGTCTCATAGGTAGGCGGCGGTTAAAAATGGTGATTTATCAATATGGACCAGTAGAGGAAAAGGATCATGCAGCAGATATCTGGCTTGGCAACGCAGCGCGGTGCAAGTGTGACCAGTATCGTTTTAGTCATTATGGTTTTGGGTGTTGCTGCCAAACTCATCGTTGCTATCGTACCCGCTCACATCGGTGATTATCAGTTAAATAAGACTTTGAGTGCCCAGCTAAAAGAGTCGAATAATAATAATGAAACCGCCAGACAGTACGTCGAACGTGTCAATCGGCAGCTATCTATCAACGCTGATTATGACACCAAAGCAGAAGATGTCTTTACCTTTACCAATAAAAAAACGGGTCAACTGGCGATTCATAAGCAGTATGCGGTCACCAATAACTTCTTTGGCAATGTCGATATCGTCAATCGTTTTGAGGCCGATATCGATATGAATAGCGCAGAGTAGCGCAGCCTAGCCGCCGATGATTTTTATAGCGCATTTATCATTCTAACCATTCACCACCTCAGTAAAAACAGAAGGGATAACCATAAGCCACGCATGAAACCAACTTCGCAGCATTCCCAAGCGGTTACTACTCCCAAAAAAAATAGCACGTCTGTCGACAACCACGTTGTGAGTACAGAGTTTGCCCAACGATTAGCGGTTTTGACGCGCAAATTAGGCTATGTGTTCAACGATTTGAGCTTGCCAAAGCTTGCGCTGACGCACCGCTCTTTTGACAGCAAAAAAAACTACGAGCGTTTAGAGTTTTTGGGTGACGCCCTGCTAGGGATGATCGTCGGAGAAGCTTTGTACCATCGTTATCCGGCGCAAAATGAAGGGCGATTGACGCGTATGCGAGCCACCTTGGTACGTCAAGAGTCGCTGGTAATCATCGCGCAAAATCTTGAGCTCTCCAACCATTTGATATTGGGCGTTGGTGAGCGTAAAGGTGGCGGACGCAATCGCGCTTCTATCTTGGCCGATGCTGTAGAGTCTTTGATTGGGGCGATTTACCTAGATAGCCAAGACATGGACATCACGCGCCAGTGCGTACTGTCGTGGTATGGGGATTTGATCGACAATGTCAACGATCAAAAAGCCTTAAAAGATGCCAAAAGCCGTTTGCAAGAGTGGCTACAGTCCAAGCAATTTGATTTACCGCATTATGAGCTATTAGAGACTCGAGGGAATGCGCCGCATCAGATATTTGTGGTGCGCTGTCATGTCAATATCAATGAATGCCCTGACATTACTGAGTCTGGTGAGAGTCGCCGTATCGCTGAGCAAAAAGCGGCCGAGCTGATGATTAATCAACTGCACAAGCTGCCAAACTCTGTCAAAAAACGCTTGTAGCAAGTGATAAACCCACAGCCTGACATATAATATGGTTATTGCAAGGTAAGTTTGTCCACGTTGATTTTACTCGTCTTGACCGCATATATTATAAATGTTTACCTATATATTAGCCCATAACGCAATGGATGTTTTAATATTGGTGATAACGCACCATTTAACGCCTAGTGATTTTTTATCAAACACCGTTTGGCTGGTGATAAACCCTACAGGATTACCTTATGAGCAATCATTCTGATTTGCCATCACACAATGCAGATAATACTGACAATATGACTGAAAACACCCCCATGCCCGCAGACCAAAATCAGGTAGCAATGAGCACAGACGAGATCAATCAGTCAGAAGATGTCTCATTAGAAAACGATGCCGCCATTGAGGCGTTTTTTGCCCCGAGTAGCCAGATGCGTATCGCGGAAGATTTCAAGTCGGGCTATGTGGCGATTGTTGGTCGTCCAAACGTGGGTAAATCGACGCTGATGAACCACTTGCTTGGGCAAAAACTGTCTATTACCTCGCGCAAGCCGCAAACCACCAGACATCGTATCCACGGTATTTTGTCAAACCATGAGATGCAAGCGGTGTTTGTCGATACGCCAGGTATCCATCGTAACGAAGTACGTGCAATCAATGAGCGTATGAACAAAGCTGCGGTTTCGGCTTTGGTCGATGTTGATTTGGTGCTGTTTGTGGTCGATTCGGATCAATGGCGCGATGACGATCTGCTTACCTTGCAAAAACTTGGTGAGACAGATCTGACCGTGGTATTGGTAATCAATAAAGCTGATACCTTAAAGGATAAAGGTACGCTACTGCCCTTGATCGAAACGTTCCACGAAAGCTTTGACTTTGCTGATATCGTTCCTGTGTCTGCGCTAAAAAACCAAAACCTCGATCGCTTACAAGAGGTGATCGCCTCACACTTACCAGTGGCGTCCCCTATTTATGACACCGAGCAAATCACCGACCGCTCAGAGCGCTTTTTGGCCAGTGAAATCATTCGCGAAAAAATCATGCGCAGTGCAGGCGATGAAGTGCCCTATGATTTGACCGTGCAAATTGATGAGTTCAAAGACGAGCCTGCGCATACAGATGCCAAAACTGGCCGTCCACGCAAAGCTTGTACCTTTATTGATGCGACCATCTATGTGGAGCGTAGCGGACAAAAAGCCATCGTCATCGGAGATAAAGGCCAGCGTATCAAGCAAGTCGGCATGGACGCTCGCAAGGATATGGAGCAACTGTTTGACAAAAAAATCATGCTGACCTTATGGGTAAAAGTTAAACGTGGCTGGTCTGATGACGAACGAGCCTTGACCAGTTTGGGCTATTGATGAGCAGCGATACCTATAGTTATAGCCGTTTTTAAGCCACCTGATAAACATGGGTGCTGAGGTAATAGACATGCGTAACGAAGCGTTGACAGGTTACTTATTGCATCAGCGTCCTTATCAAGAAAAGCGCGCATTATATTGTCTTTTTTCTCAGCAGCATGGGGTCATACATGGGGTTGGCAAAAAAGGCGCACCGCTATTTATGCCTTTGCAGCTATTTGCCAGTGGCAAGCGTGATTTAAAGACGTTTAGTCAAATCAACATCGCTGTGCATAGTAACAGTAATAGACATGAAAAAGCCTCTTCAGATGCTCATCCCAATGATACAGCGGTAGATGACGCTCACACGCTTGCGGCCATGCCTTATGAGACAATCACGGGTCAGCAGCAGTATTCGGCATTGTATCTCAACGAGATATTGTGGCGTCTTTTGCCAACCGAAGACCCAATGCCGGTACTGTGGCAGCACTACCAAAACAGCCTATACCAACTCAAACAGCCTTTGACCCAGCAGCAGCTGCGTCTATGCTTGCGTCAATTTGAAAAGCACCTATTTGATGAGCTTGGTTTTACCCTGACTCTCAGTCATGACAGTATGCAAGACGCGATTGTGCCTGAGGGACTATATCGGTTTTTGCCAGATGCTGGGTTTTTGGCCATATCGCTTGACACCATAGAGTCTGAGCGTTTAACAAGTGCCAATGGCTATGCGGTGTTTTTGGGTGCAGATATCATAACAATGGCGCAGTCAGGCATCACTACCACGACGCTAGACGACTGGTCAAAACTACATCGTCATCTGATTGATCATTTATTAGAGTATCAGCCCCTGCAAAGTCGATTGTTGTGGCAGCAGCAGCGGCGCTATCAATGATTACGTCTTAGCGGTAGTCACATTTATCAATCAATCGTTACGTTATCAATCAATCGTTACGTCTATCAATAGTCATGCCTGTCTATTAGGTCTCGTTATTAAAAGGATGTCTTATGACCACTTCTTCATTATCCGCCGCTCATGGTACTTTGCAAAAACCTTTGTTAGGCGTCAATATTGACCATGTAGCGACATTGCGTCAAGCACGCGGTGTCAATTATCCAAGCCCTTTGGCAGCCGCTTTACTGTGTGAAAAGGCGGGCGCTGACGGTATCACGATACACCTACGCGAAGATCGTCGCCATATTCAAGATGCTGATGTCTATGAGATAGCAGAGCAGCTGACGACGAGAATGAATTTAGAAATCGCTGCAACAGAGGAGATGCTAAAAATTGCCAGTGAGGTCAAGCCATACTGGGTATGTCTGGTACCTGAAAAGCGTGCTGAGCTAACCACAGAAGGCGGTCTGGATGTCGCAGGACAACTGGCTTGGTTGACCGATTATATCGGCAAGCTACAAGCGGCGGGCATTAAAGTGTCACTGTTTATTGACCCTGACGACAAACAAGTCGCAGCAGCCATCAAGTGCGGCGCGGATGCCATCGAGCTACATACCGGTGCTTATGCCGAAGCAGGTTTGGCCGGTGATGTAGATGCCCAGCAAAATGAGCTTGCGCGTATCAAAGCGGCGGTTGCGACTGCGCAACGTCTCAATAACCAGCTACTGGTCAATGCAGGTCATGGCCTCACACTTGACAATGTCCATGCTATTGCACAGATAGAAGGGATTTATGAGTTAAACATCGGCCATGCGCTCATCGCAGATGCCGTATTTGCCGGACTAGAGCAGGCCGTCGTGATGATGAAGCAGGCCATGCATCAAGGCGGCTAATGCATATATAGCCAATCCGATATAAAAACGATACAGCGAGCGGCGTCGTCACAGCACGCAAGAAAAACAATTCTTTATTGAGCCGTTTTTAGCCCACTTAGATAACTGTCGAGTGAATTGAAAGCACGCCCTAGCTATTACACTGCGTAGGATGATGCTCATTGTGCTTTTGCTTGATGATACCTCGTTGGTTAAATGAGATAAGATACATGGCTTTATTATAAGTGGCCGTTGGGCAGTATTTTATATGACCAAAGTGCCCACGCGGTTTGCCACTATCTCCCCAAAACTTAGTATAGTGGCGTCTGCCGCCTACGCGTAACATCACCTTACTGTATTTTAGATTCAGTGACTGCTGCACCAACAGCTGATCGACCTGCGCATCGAAGTGCTTGTTGTTATTTTTATCGATAAATAACAAAAGGGTTTTGTCACTGTTTCTATGACAGCGGCCACCTGCGTTTGATAAGCACAGCAACACGTTTTGTCTTCTGATAAAACTTTCAGCCTTGGCTAATGCAAGTGTATCCTCTAATTGGTTTTTGACGCGTTCAGCTTCCATCCGCGCCAGCTGCGTCTGTATGGCTGGCACCGCCATCATCGCTATAATAGCCAGTATCGCAACTGTGATAATCAGCTGAATTAAGGTGAAACCCTGACAACTTTTATACACGTGCGAACAATTCGCGATTTTGGGTTTATCTAATGAAGTGATTGGATATGGTGAGCGTGGAGACCAAGCTATACAGTCTTTACCTCTCTTATAAAGCAAGTAACGTCTTACTTTGTCAAATAACAGTGCGTCCAAGACCAACATTACTTTACCAGCGCGACCAACGCGGCAAACTCTAAGTAGCTCTATCCTAAGTAGCCAGTTCATGAGGTGTGTAACCTATACTAAGTGAAGGAATCTAATAACGAGGTCCCACTTATTTCCTTGTTACTTCATTTTATATTTGTATATTCAAATATATTGCTGGTTTTTTATCAAAGTGCCATTATTTTGCTTTACATAAAACTGTATAAATACAACCCCACTCTCAACTTCGAAAGTGATTGAAAAAAGAAGAGCACCTCACTAATCTATTGTTTTCGACCAAGAATACAATGGAGTTGTGAGATGCCCATAGACGAATTTATCATCAATATCTATTTAA
>NZ_CAJHBJ010000031.1:0-28203 GCF_904846595.1 Psychrobacter sp. HII-4
TGCTAAAATTGCCCCATACTGCGTTACAAATCTCGCTAAGGCATCTGCATTATCGTCGCTTTGTGCCTTGTCTGGAACAATTTTAGCGATCAGCAGTGCCTATTTGCGAATGTTCAACACGCCCTAAGATGGCCTATACAAGATAACTTGTACAAAACAATGAGCAGTTACTCAGCATAATCAAGCCACACCCAGCCGTTCTCCAGCCACTCCATTAAGTCATCGGGATCGATGTTTGCAACATCATCCGCCTGCAAAGCTTCACCATCTGCCAAGCGCTGCAATGTCTGTTTGGCAATAGTATCTAGACCATCTAGGCGTTGACCATTAGCGTACAGGATGAGTTCACCGGCATGTTTATGATAGAGCAGCCGATTGCTATAATCCGCTTGCAGCGCTGCGCCCTCTGATAAGGCCTGTATCAGCTCATCTGTGTCCAGCGTCTCCTCTGGTACCAGCGCGTCATATTGACGCTTGCTGACCACCTCAGATACTGCCTGACGAATGATATCGTCACCACGCTCAGACTGTAGCATGTGCAAGAGCTGCTCTTTGATCGCACTGATACTCTCTGATTGCAATGCGCCAGATGCCTGTAGTGCTTGCGGCAATAGCAGCGGAATAAACAAATCGCTATCGTTGGTGGCGATATCCGCTAAGCTATCGATAATTTGCATCAAATTTGGACGACGGCAGCCAAAAGAAAACGTCAGACAATCATCTTGCGCCACGCCGAAATGCGAGAGTTTGGGCGGCACATAAAGCACGTCACCCGCTTCTAATATCTCATCAAAGATGATGTCGCCCATATCATCAAACAGTCTTATCGGCTCATCTGCGACAAACTCCGTATTCTTATCACAGTATTTACCTAGCTGCCAACGGCGAGAGCCATAGCCTTGCGCCAAAAACACATCATAGTCATCATAGTGCTTGCCGACCGAGCCGCCTTTAGGCGCGTAAGAGACCATAATGTCATCACGCTGCCACTGCGGAATATAGTCAAACGCTTGCCACAATTGCCCAAGCTCAGGTGACCATTGCTCAAGGTTTTGCACAAGGACTGTCCACTGCGCTGGCAGGTTGTCAAAGTCGGTTTCGCTTAAGGGGCTTTTTTTGAGTTGCCACTGCGGCTCACCGACTGTCTTAGTTGCCGCTTGAGTGAGCAGGCGGGCAAAGGCCTCTTCTTCAAGCGCTAGGCCGAGCATATCTTCTGGCTCAAACATACCGATTAGTTGCGGCAGACCTTGCTTGATCAGCAATGGCTTTTTTTGCCAATACTCGTTTAAGAATTGCTCAGGGGTCATATTATCAGGTAAACAAAGGGGTATAGCGCTCATTGGTAAATCCATATAAAAATTAGGAAAAATTAATAGTCAGGATGACTTTATAGGAGAGTTTTAATCGTTTATGATGACTTTTCGATAGCTTAATACAAAGACTATCGGCTTATCTTAAAATTATAGGAAGTTTATGAAAAAGTTGCATTTCATCGTCATTATCGCCAGCGTATTTGTCCTACAAGCTTGTGTCCACAAAATTGTCACTGTACCTGCCAAAGTCGCCTATAAAACCACCAAAGGCGTAGTCAAAGGAACGGTCGCGGTCGGTAAAGCTATCATACCAGGCGATAGTGATGACGATGATGATAAAAAGGATAAAAAATAAAACCTTACTTATCACCTATGAGTTTTTAAGATCATCATAGCATGCAAAGTAAGGTTGTTTTTTATGGACTTAGGCGAATGTATAGCCAGTTTGAACAAATAGAGATGAGGCATTCGTGCCTTATCTCTATTGCTTTAAGGTATTCAATTCACCTTAGCAAACTTTATCATCTAACGCCATAAAACTATATCCTTCTAGGGCGTGAATATCAGGCATCAGTCGTTGTCACCTAAGATGGAACATGCCTTGATACCCAAACCCATTGAGATCATAATTAATCCATGAAAACGCTCAAGCTACGCATCAAAGACAAACATACTGCTCAGCTTAATATCTTGGCTGGGTCGGTTAATTTTGTCTGGAATTACGTCAATGAGCTTAGTTTTAAACATCTTAAGCGTACAGGCAAATTCTTTTCAGCTTATGACTTGGCCGCTTATACCAAAGGCAGTGGCGAGTATTTAAACTTGCACAGCCAAACCTTGCAAGCGATTGGTGAGGTTCACGCTAAATCCCGTAAACAGTTTAAAAAAGCCAAACTCAACTGGCGTACCAACAACCCAAAGGCCAAGAGAAGAAGCTTGGGCTGGATTCCCTTTAAAAAAACAGCCATTAAGCATATCAGTACGCGCCAAAGCGGTAAAAAGTCTTTAAAAAGCACCCTGCAATTTAGCCTCGCTAACCGCCAAAAGCTGATTATTGATGTATGGGACAGCTATAATCTCTCGCTCTATAGCATCAACACCTGTGAGCTGGTACAAGACAATCGTGGTCATTGGTATGCTTGTGTCACCGTCAAAGAATTTCCAAAAACCAACTGCGGTGATGGCCAAGTCGGTATTGATCTAGGCTGCAAGGATTCAGCGGTCAGTAGCGATGATGATCAGCTACAAATCAAAGTCACCCATCAATACGCCGAAAAACTGGCCATCGCCCAAAGAGCCAAGAATAAAAAACGGGTCCGTGCGATACATGCCAAGATTAAAAATACCCGCCAAGACTTAATCCATAAATTTACCAATAAATTGGTCAAAGCCAACAACTTAATCGTTGTTGGAAAGATTAAATCAACATCATTCACTTCATCCAAACTGGCCAAATCCGTCTATGACGCAGGTTGGTTTGAGATTAAGCGGCAACTGGATTACAAATGCGCGAACGCAGGTTGCCAGTATATCGAAGTCAATGAAGCGTACAGCACCCAAACCTGCTCGTGTTGCGGCTCCCGCCAAGACAGTCCGAAAGGTAGATCAGGTCTTGGTATAAGAGAGTGGTTTTGTCGTTCTTGTAAAACGACCCATAACAGAGATGTTAATGGAGCAAAAAACATTCTCGCGGTCGGGCTTGGCCGTCTTTAGTAGGAATCCCCTCCGTTTAGGGAGGGGAGGAAGTCAAAGCTTTGCTATCCAGTCTTTGATAGCGCGTGCTTGCTCAGCAGCATTACCCGTATAAGTAGCTGGCGTCAGCTCGCGCAGGCTTGCTTTGTCGCTATCTGAGACAGCAGCCAACTCATCGCTCTCTACAAAGGTGAGCATGGCTTCACGCGTCATGGCATTACCGCGAGTCAAGGCTTTGAGCTTCTCGTATGGGTTTTCGACACGGTAGCGGCGCATGACCGTTTGGATCGGCTCTGCCAAGACTTCTTGTGCCTGATCCAAGTCATCGTTTAAGCGCTGAGGATTGACCTCTAATTTGCCTACACCTTTTAGGCAAGCATCATAAGCAATCATACTTTGCGCCAGACCGACACCGATATTACGCAGTACTGTAGAATCTGACAAATCACGCTGCATACGCGAGATAGGCAGCTTTTCGCCTAAGTGCGCTAGCATGGCATTGGCCACGCCTAAGTTGCCTTCGGAGTTTTCGAAGTCAATCGGATTGACCTTGTGCGGCATGGTAGATGAACCGACTTCGCCGTCTTTTAGGCGCTGCTTAAAATAGCCTAAGCTAATATATTGCCAAATGTCACGGTTAAAATCGATTAATATAGTATTAAAGCGTTTGACCGCATCAAACAATTCAGCGATATAGTCATGCGGCTCGATCTGAGTGGTATAAGGGTTAAAAGTCAGCTCAAGGCGCTCAGTGATAAACTGCTCAGCATGGGTCTGCCAATCTACATCAGGATAGGCTGATAGGTGAGCGTTGTAATTGCCGACTGCGCCATTGATTTTACCGAGTAGCTCGACTTGTCCAACTTGCTTGATTTGACGAGCTAAGCGATAAGCGACATTGGCCATCTCTTTACCTAGCGTCGTTGGGCTAGCAGTTTGACCATGTGTACGTGACAGCATGGGCTGATCAGCGTGAGTAATCGCCAAGTCAACAATGCTATCGGTCACTTGCTGCATTTTAGCAACCACAAGCTCGCGGCTGTCTTTGAGCATAAGCGCATAAGACAAATTGTTAATATCTTCACTGGTACAAGCAAAATGGATGAACTCTAGGCTGTCCTCTAACTGCTGATTGCCGCGAAACTTATCTTTGATAAAGTACTCAACCGCTTTGACGTCGTGATTAGTCGTCGCCTCAATATCTTTAATCGCCTGCGCGTCACTTTCACTAAAATCATCAACGATACTATTCAAAAAGGCGTTGGTATCTGCATCAAACGGTGATAATTCACCGATGGCATCATTATCTGCTAAAGACTGTAACCAGCGGACCTCAACGGTGACACGCGCTTTAATAAGACCAAACTCAGAAAGATAAGGACGTAAGCTGTCAGCTTTTGAAGCATAACGGCCATCGATTGGGGAGAGAGCGGTAAGTGGGGTCATGGTATCGCCTTTGAGTGAACAGAAAGTGAATGACTGCTTACGACAGCAGTAAATTTTGGTGGCGCAATTATAGCAAAAACTGATGCAAAAAAGGAGTGTCAGCGATATTTCCCACGAATTAATAGTACGTCAAAGACAGATATCAACGTCAATAGATTTGGGAGAAATTGAATAGAGAGAGGAGTCAAAAACGATTGAGGATCATAATCCAAACGCGAACGGACGACATGACAAGCGGAGCAGTAACGGTTGCTACTGCCGCTTGTCAAAAATTAAACCCTATCTAAAAACCGCATGGCGCATCAATAGATTCAATCACACCGCCGCCCAAACAAACCTCATCGATATAAAACACCGCAGACTGACCCGGCGTCACTGCGCGCTGCGGCTCATCAAAGACCACGCGCACCTCGCTACCGTCAGTATTTGTCGCAAACACACGGCAGGCCTGATCTGGCTGGCGATAGCGTGTCTTTGCCATACAGCTTAAACCTTCGCTAGTAAAAACAGCTTTGGGTGCAGCACCATCGACCCAGTCGAGTTTGTACGCTTGCAGCTCATTACTCATCAGCATAGGATGCTCGTGACCTTGACCGACGATTAGACGGTTTTTGGCCAAATCTTTTGCCAGTACAAACCAAGGCTCCTCAGGGCGGTCTTTGACTCCGCCGATACCGATGCCGCCGCGCTGACCTAAAGTATAGTACATCAGCCCATCATGCGTACCGATGATATGGCCATCGTCGGTGACGATATCGCCTTTTTGCGCAGGTAAGTATTGCTGCAAAAAATCCTTAAAGCGGCGCTCACCGATAAAGCAAATACCGGTTGAGTCTTTTTTCTTCGCGGTCACTAAATCATGCTCTTCTGCGATGCGGCGTACTTCAGGTTTTTCTAACTCACCCACAGGGAACAAGGTCTGCGCGATTTTGTCACCGCCGACCGCATGCAAGAAGTAACTTTGGTCCTTGTTGTTATCAAGGCCGCGCAGTAGCTGGGCAACTTCTGTGCCATCAGCGTTGCTATAGTTGACACTGCGGCGCGTATAGTGACCGGTGGCGATATAATCAGCCCCAAGCGTCAGCGCATAGTCCAAAAACGCCTTAAATTTGATTTCTTTATTGCATAAAATATCAGGGTTAGGCGTGCGTCCGGCTTTATATTCAGCTAAAAAATGTTCGAACACGCGATCCCAGTATTCCATCGCAAAGTTGGCGGTGTGCAGCTTGATACCGATTTTGTCACAGACCGCTTGCGCGTCGGCAAGATCGTCCATGGCTGTGCAGTATTCGGTGCCGTCATCTTCTTCCCAGTTTTTCATAAACAGACCTTCAACGATAAAGCCTGCTTGCTGCAAAAGAACGGCAGATACCGAAGAGTCGACACCGCCTGACATACCAACGATGACCCGCTTCGTGTTTGGGCTATCGATGTCGGCTAAGTTTAGAGGGCGATGGTGAGTGATCGTAGTAGCTTGACTGGATAAATTTTGCGTGGCTGATGTAACTGGCATAACAGAGCGCTCAACAATTTGTGATAACATAGGCGCTATATTATAGCATTGAATTAAAAATCAATGCTTATCGAGCTAATTTCTAGTTTTAAAAATAGCTTAGATGCTTTCATAAAAGTTTCGCTTATGTTGAATAAAATTTTGGATAAACAATGATAAAAATTGGTCAAGGTATTGACGTTCATGCTTTTCATAACAATGGTGAACAGCAACAATATGTCATATTAGCTGGCGTGCCGATTGAGCACACCCATAGCTTGCTTGCGCACTCAGACGGTGATGTGGTGCTACACGCACTTGCTGACGCGCTACTGGGCGCATTGGCGCTCGGCGATATCGGGCAGCACTTCCCTGATACTGATGCCGCGCATGCTGGCCTTGATTCAAGAGTGCTGCTACGTTATGTCTATAGCAAAATAGTCGATGCAGGATACAAAGTGGGCAATGTCGATATCACCGTGATGTGTGAGCGCCCTAAGCTTGCTCCCCATAATCAAGCGATGCATGACAATATTGCCAGCGATTTGCAAACTGATGTCAGTAACATCAGTGTCAAAGCCACGACTACTGAAAAGCTAGGATTCGCCGGTCGTCAAGAGGGCATTATGGCAAGTGCTGTCGTCCTTTTATTGGCTGATAAGTCCTAATCGTTAGGGGCTTTTATAGTGACCTTTAATAAGCCATTGTTAAGGATTTAGAATAAGTCTTCAAAATGGCTTGCAATAAAGTTATCTCTACCCCATGTAGCACATAACGCTAAGCAATATTTTTAATAACCCTGCTATTTTAATCACCCTACTAATACGATAGGAGCTTTTATGAGTGAGCAAACCCCAAACACCGCTGCAAACGATGTCGAACAATTGATTCGTGATCAGATCCGTGACAACAAAGTCCTTATCTATATGAAAGGTACGCCACAATTTCCGCAGTGCGGCTTTTCTGCACGCTCGATCGAGGTCTTGACGCAAATCGGCCGTCCATTTGCCTTTGTGAATATTTTAGAAAACCCTGAGATTCGTGCGACCTTGCCTAAGATTGCCAACTGGCCTACGTTTCCGCAGTTATGGATCAATGGCGAGCTGATGGGCGGCTCAGATATTATTTTAGAGATGTATCAATCAGGTGAGCTTAAGCCATTGGTTGAAGCCAACAGCCCTGCAGCGTAATATCTGTATGAAGATGTGGCCGCTAAGGTCTCTGTAACGGCGCAACATCTGTCCAAGACCCGAGTCTGCCTACGCACGGCTCGGGTTTTTTGTGGGCGTGATGCGGCACTTTGCATTGTTTTTAGCGGTTTTGGCCCCATATAGGGCTTAGGATAAACGCCATTTTAATAATAAGAGATACTTATGAATCATCCTGAAAAAAGCACCGCCCCGCAAAATGAGCAAGCCGCTATTGAAAAGCGCCGCGAGCATTTAAAAGCTGAGTCGCAGCGTCTGATGGATATGGCGAATAATGAGCCACACTCGGCACTTAAGTGTATCCATCAGCTCAGTGTGGCAGGCGGTGCCACTGAAGCGACTTATATCGCTATTGAGCAGCGTATCGTGGCCGATCAAGACGCAGCAGGTGCTTATCACTTGGCCTTGTTGGCACAAAACACGCCTGATTTGCCCATCGATGCGCGCCAGCTGATTGAGCTAGTCGTCAATAAAGGCGACAATACGCAGCGTTTGGCCTTACTCAAAAATCTGCCGTTACCGCCTGTCGATCATATTAAAGAGACTATCTTGGCCAGCAACGATGGTGAGGCGATTGGACAAATGAACGCGTATTTGCAAATCAATCCAGAAGGCTATGGCAGTCGCCATATGCTTGGCAGTAGTCGAAAAGATCGTATCGTGCCACTAAGCCCTGGCAATAGCATAGAGTAATGGCATTTATACGGCTTTATGAGTAAGTAAGCGGTAATTATTTACTTTGGCTTCCTCAGTTATTTGCTATAAATAGTTTTTGTTTGAGCATTTTTTACACATCAAAAAATTGTTATAATAGTGGGTCATCTACTCCCTGATCAGCGGCTTATCTGAGCCGTTGTCTCTTTTTATTTTTTCTTCGATTTTAATTCGACTGACGTTTGTGGGCTGGGCGTTTGCTACGTGACAAAAAAGTAGTGAGCGAGGGCCGCGTTATGAGTCAAGTGAGGCATACATGCAATACCCAAAACATTACGACGTGATAGTGATCGGTGGTGGTCATGCTGGCACAGAAGCTGCGCTGGCAGCCGCACGTATGGGCGCGCAGACCTTGCTACTCACTCATAATATTGAGACGCTCGGACAAATGAGCTGTAACCCCGCGATTGGCGGTATTGGCAAGTCGCACCTAGTACGTGAGATAGATGCGTTAGGTGGTGCGATGGCATTGGCAACCGACAAGGCGGGTATTCAGTTTCGGGTGTTAAATAGCCGTAAGGGTGCTGCTGTACGTGCCACGCGCGCACAAGCGGATCGTATTCTTTATAAAGCCGCCATTCGTCATACGCTTGAGAACCAGCCCAATCTTGATTTATTTCAACAAGCGGCCGATGATATCTTAGTAGAAAATGGCCGTGCGACAGCGGTGGTTACCTCGACAGGTATTGTTTTCAAGACAGAAACAGTCGTTCTGACGTCAGGGACGTTTTTGGGCGGTGTCATTCATATCGGACTTGAAAACGCAAAAGGTGGCCGCGCAGGAGACCAGCCTTCTATCAAGCTGGCTGACCGCTTGCGTGAGCTCAAACTGCCAGTCGGCCGCTTAAAGACAGGCACACCTGCGCGTATCGATGCGCGTACGGTGGATTTTAGCGTTATGACGGTACAGCCGGGTGATACACCGCTACCCGTAATGAGCTATATGGGTGAGGTCTCTATGCATCCTGAGCAAGTCAATTGCTATATCACCCACACAAATGCGCGTACCCATGACATCATCCGCGAAAACCTTGATCGCTCGCCGATGTTTTCTGGCAAAATCGAAGGCGTAGGCCCGCGTTATTGCCCGTCTATCGAAGACAAAATTCATCGTTTTGCGGATAAAGACAGTCATCAAATCTTCATCGAGCCTGAAGGCCTGACCACACATGAGTTGTATCCAAATGGTATCTCAACCAGCTTGCCATTTGATGTGCAGTTAGAGTTTATTCATAGTATGAAAGGGCTTGAGAATGCACACATCACCCGTCCAGGGTATGCCATCGAATACGACTACTTCAATCCACAAAGCCTAAAGCCCACGCTTGAGACCAAATCCATTGATCGCTTGTACTTTGCAGGGCAAATCAACGGTACCACAGGTTATGAAGAAGCGGGCGTGCAGGGGCTGCTGGCTGGTACTAACGCGGCACTCGTCACCACCAATAATAGTGAGTTTGAGACGTGGACACCGCGCCGTGATGAGGCGTATCTGGGCGTACTTGTCGACGATCTCATCACCCACGGTACCAAAGAGCCGTATCGTATGTTTACCAGCCGTGCTGAATATCGTTTGCTCTTGCGTGAGGACAACGCCGATCAGCGCTTGACCGAGACGGGCCGCAAGCTCGGTTTGGTTGATGACGCTCGCTGGCAAGCATATCAAGACAAAATGGATGCCATCGCCACCGAATCTGCTCGTCTAAAAGACATGTGGGCCACGCCTGCCAATGCCCTTGGAAAAAAACTTACTGAGCAAACCGGTGAGGTTTTATCCAAAGAAGCCACGGCGTTTGACTTACTAAAACGTCCGCAGATTCACTTTGCGGATATTGCTGCGATGACTGACTCGCAAGTCGATGAGCAAGTAGGCGAGCAGATAGAAATCTCGGTCAAATACGCCGGCTATATTGACCGTCAATCCGAAGAGATTGAGCAAATGAAGCGTTTGGAGAGTACGGCATTACCGATGGATTTTGATTATAGTGTGGTCTCAGGCTTATCAAATGAGATCGTACAAAAGCTATCGCAAGTACGGCCTGCGACGCTGGGTCAAGCTGGTCGCATCAGCGGTGTGACGCCGGCGGCGGTTCAGCTGCTGGCTATGACGGTCAAAAAACAAAAAAAAGCACAGGCGACGCTTAGCGTTTGATGATGACACAGATTTGTCATTCAATATAAGACGGCAAGAGGCTCGCCCTAACACCCATAATGATTTGTCATTATGGGTTTTTTGTTACTAAGGGCTTGGCGGTTTTTGGCGACAGCAAAAATAGCAGGTAGAATACTGTATCGGCAATGAAGCCAATTAATGACAAAAAGGAGTGCGATTATGCTTTACAATACCTTATCAGAGCTGCCAGCGGCAGTAAAAGATCATCTACCCAAACACGGACAAGAGATATTTCTTGCGGCATTTAATAGTGCAAGTTTTATGTAGGATTGACTACAGCTGCATTGCGATAGACCAAATGTCAGCCGATTTTATGCTAGATTAGGCGTTTATCTGATTTTCTAGTCACCTTATTACCTGATATAGAGGCATGGCGGCAAGCGTACTGCTGTGCGTCTATGGTGTTTTTTGAGTTTTTTTATGATAGAAGCCATCATTTTTGCGATTACCATTGTCTTACCTAACTTAGCGCTGATGGGGTTGGGGTTTTTTATGCAAAGGCGCGGTGAGGCCAGTCAGGTTTTTATCGATCAGGCCTCAAGCTTTGTGTTTAATTACTGCTTGCCGTGTTTGCTTTTTTTTAGTGTGGTCGACAGTGAAGTGGACTATGCTAAGCAAATCACGCTGATCGGGGCAGGTATTGTCGTGACCTTTATTTTGTTTGTCGGTGCAGAGCTCTATGCCAAGCGTTTTGTCAGTCGGCCCATCGATCAAGGGGTTTTTGTCCAAGGCGTCTTTCGTAGCAATATGGCAATCATTGGCTTAGCGACTGTGGCAAACGCCTATGGTGAGCGCGGCTTGAGTATCGGCGCTGTTTATATGGGTGTGGTGACTATATTGTTTAATATTTTAGCGGTCATCACTTTGAGCCGTGTCTCCAAAAGTGTGGATGACACATTGATTAGCCGCAGCACGATGATCCTCAAAAAAGTTTTTACCAACCCACTTATTTTGGCATTGCTATCAGCATTCGCTTATAAGGCATTGCCATTGCCACCGCTTACAGGCGTCATTCATACAACGGGTGATCTATTAGCAGCGGTTGCATTGCCGCTAGCACTGATTTGCGCTGGTGCTAGTATTGATTTGAAATCGATGCTGCATCCATCGGGCTTGTCCATGCAGGCAAGTATTGGCCGTATTGTGATAGCGCCTATCGTTGCTATCGCCGTTGGACTGAGCTTTGGGCTGTCAGGGGTGCATATGGGCGTGTTATTCTTGATGGTGGCGTCACCAACCGCCGCCGCCAGCTACGTGATGGCAAAAGCGATGGGGGGTAATGACATATTGGCGGCCAATATTTTGGCCTTTACGACAGTGGTGGGGATGTTTGGTATGGCGATTGGGGCGGCCGCCTTACGTGCGCTTGGTCTGATGTAGCTTATATAGTCAGTGCTTTGTTGGACATAGCGTCAACTGGTCGTTGTAATACTAAAAACCCCCTTTTTTCTATTTTGAAAAAAGGGGGGTAATGTCAATTTATATTGTCTCGGTTACGCTTTTCTTCTCGGCGCTGCTTACGCTTAGGGCTGGTGCGATACGTCAGATAACCGCCAACGACCATCACGGCAATAAATGCTGCAATGTACAAAAATATCGATGAACCAATAAAAGCAGAGGGTTCCATAAGTATGATCTCATAGTGGTTTATCAATAATTATGCAAGAGTCCCATCTTATTGTAAAGTAAACAAATTTAGCTCAGGTGTAAGTTCAAGTGAACGCAAACGCGCTGCTTGATCATAGATGTTGGCCGTGACGATTAGCTCATCTGGCTGATATCTTGCCAAAAATGCCGTCAGCTTTGGCTTGACTGTCTCGACAGAACCAATAAATGAGACGGAAAGTGCATTATCTACCATCATTTTTTCAGCTTGGCTCCAGATACTATCCATATCATGAGTAGGCTTTGGCATCTGACCTGTCTCCCCGCGGCGCAAACGTACAAAGCTCTGCTGTGCTGAGGTAAAGTGATATTCGGCAGTTTCGTCATCATCAGCGAGTAATAGATTTGCCGCCAGCATGACATAAGGCTTATCTAAATAGGCAGACGGCTTGAACTGCTCACGGTAAGTATCAATGGCTTGTCCGAGCATTTGCGGAGCAAAATGAGAGGCAAACACATACGGTAACCCTAAGTGCGCCGCTAAGGTTGCGCCAAATAAAGATGAACCTAATATCCAAATAGGAATGCCTGATTTGGCACCGGGGAATGCCTGTACTGGACTGCCATCTGTATCATTGCCCAAAAAGTACATCAGCTCTTGGACGTCTTGCGGGAAGCGCTCAGCATCTTTCATCTTACGGCGCAGCGCCTGAAAAGTCGCGCCATCAGTACCCGGCGCTCGGCCCAAGCCTAAATCAACGCGGTCTCCGTACAATGCCTGCAATGTGCCAAATTGCTCAGCGATAACGAGCGGTGCATGATTTGGTAGCATCACGCCGCCTGCACCAATACGGATACGCTTGGTTTGGCTACCGATATGTGACAGTAGGACTGAGGTCGCTGCACTAGCGATACCTGGCATATTATGATGCTCTGCCATCCAGTAACGGTTTAAGCCAGACTTCTCTGCTTGCTGCGCGGTTTGTACCGTTTGGGCGATGCCTTCAGCGATGGTATGGCCTTCAGGTACTGGTGCGAGATCCAAAAACGATAAAGGAATTTTGTTATTCATAAATTATCCAGTAGAGTGATTAATTATTTTCTCTTGATATGCTTGTTATTGATATCGATTTCAAGCCGTATGACCAAGCAGTAATAATTCATAACAAAGCGCCATTAGTGGGTAGTAGGTATAGCTAGCAAAAGATAAGGCTGCTGATAAGCTTGCTATCAAAAATATCTATATCAAAAGTATTTGTATAACAAAACCAGTCGCACATAAAAAAAGAAGGCAACCTAAGTTACCTGCTTTTTTGAAATGACATTATGTAAATGGTAAGTTATTCAAATCACTTATTTGGCTTGATCGCCAAGCTTATAAGCCACAACATAATCACCAATCTTCGTACCTACTGAACCATGTCCACCAGCTACCAATACCACCATCTGCTCACCTTTAGAGTTCAAGTAGGTCATAGGTGTAGCCTGACCACCTGCTGGAATACGAACATTCCATAGGACATCGCCATTCTTTAGATCATAAGCTCGGAAGTTGTTTTCTGTTGCTGCTGACAAGAATGCCACGCCACCTTTAGTGATGATAGGTCCACCAATACCAGGAACCCCCAATTCAAACTTGATTGGAATAGGAGATAAGTCCTGTACAGTACCGTTTTTGCGCTGATACGCAATCTCGCCTGTGGCCAGATCAGCACCTGCGATCGTACCCCATGGTGGCTGCTGACAAGGTACACCAAGTGGTGATAAGAATGGTCCCATCTCTACCGCATAGTCTGCGCCTTCATTGGCATTCACACCTTGTTCACCTTTATTGGTCTCAACATCGCCAAGTGTGTCTTTAGGGATGAGTTTTGAGGTAAAGGCAAGGTAAGTTGGCATGCCGAACATCACGCCATTTTCAGGATCAACAGCGAGTCCGCCCCAGTTAAAGGTACCAAAGTTACCAGGATAGACTAACGTACCGTTGGTTGATGGTGGCGTGTAGCGGCCGTCGTAGTTGAGTTTGTTGAACTCAATACGGCACATCATCTGATCGATGAGACTTGCGCCCCACATATCTTTTTCAGTCAGTTTCTCAGGCGCAAAGCTCAAGCCAGAGTAAGGCTGTGTAGGCGATGCATGTTCACCAGCAATGAGATAGCCTTGCGGTGCATCACGTTCTTTGATAGGTACAATAGGCTCGCCTGTGGCACGGTTCAAGACGTAGACATCGCCTTGTTTAGTCGGTACCACCAATGCAGGCTGGACACCATCAGCGGTATTTAAGTCAAGCAATGTTGGCTGCGCAGGCGTATCCATATCCCAGAGATCATGATGGACAAACTGCTGTACCCAGCGCGCTTCACCAGTTTTCAGATCTAGTGCGACCACAGAGGTTGCATACTTTTCTTCAGCAGCATTACGATAGCTACCGAGCTGATCGGGCGTGCGATTGCCCATTGGGAAGTAGGCCAAGCCAAGCTCTTCATCAGCACTGGCAGTCGACCATGAGTTTGGCGAGCTGGTGCGATAGACTTGAGTTGGATCATTGACATCAAAAGGGGCTGTGTTGTCAGGATCGCCTGAATCCCAGTTCCACATAAGCTCGCCAGTATTCACGTCATAAGCACGGATCACACCAGAGGGTGAGTTTACATCGTAGTTGTCGTTAACAGCACCAGCGACAATAATAACGCCACCTGCAACCACTGGGGCAGATGTTGAGTAATAGTAGCCTGCTTGCTGGAACGGCATATTGTGCATCAAATCTAATGCACCATCTTCACCAAAGTCTTGACAGCGTTGTCCTGTTTTTGGATCGAGGGCATATAGCTTGGCATCAGAAGTTGGGATAAAGATCTTGGCATCGCATTGCTTGGAAGGATTTTCAAAGGTATTTCCAGCAATTTTTTGCACCAATGTATCGCCAGTCGCAGCCGGTTTATTAGCCGCTACTACGTTATTATCAGTGGTGTCACTGACGGCGCTATTGCTAGCTGTCTCGGTATTAGCATTAGCTGCTGGCGTAGTGCTGTTTGTACCAGCTTGACCAGCGTAATAAGAGACACCGCGGCAAGTTTGATGCTGACGTTGGAGGTTTTCGCCAACCTTAGGATCGAACTTCCATAGAGTCTCACCAGAGTCGGCATCTAATGCTAGCACCCAGTTATGCGGCGTACACATATAAAGAGCGTTGCCGATCTTTAGTGGGGTTGCTTGATAAGTGGTTTCACCAACGTCATTAGGACCTTTGATATCGCCTGTTTGGATTTGCCAAGCGAGTTCTAAATCTTTGACATTCTCTGTGTTGATTTGAGCCAGAGGAGAATAGCGTTGGCCATAGTCAGTACGACCATACGCGCTCCATTCGCCATCTGGTGTTTGCTCACCAGTGGATAATGGGTCGCCAAGGTTGGTAGAAGTGGCATTTTGATCGCCGTCATCTTTGGCAGTTAAATCGAGCTCGCCCAATTTATCTGTAGCGTTGTTTGCTAAGCTACCAAAAGAGAGTAGCGCACCGACCACCACACTAGCGAGCAAGCCCCAATAATAAAGAGGACTTTTCTTAACGTTGTTTGTGGTTGTTACTTGAGCGTGTTTCCCGTGCATCTTCTTAGAGACCCACGGTAAAAGCATTAATAAACCAAATATTAGTGGGAAACCCAAGCGAGTTGCCAGCGCCCACCAGTAAAATCCAGATTCCCACAGTGCCCAAACCATCGTTATGACGATGAAAAGAGCGTAGAGGCCGTAAGCACTCCAATGTTTTTTGAACAACAAAAAAGCGGTCGCAAGCATCGCTGCGCCAGCAAAAAGATAGTAAGGACTACCGCCTAAAGAGAGCAGATAAGCGCCGCCAATAAGCAAAGGGGCGGCAAAAACTGCCATAATGATCGCTACGAGTTTTTCCATGAGCGGTATCACCTGTTACATAGAAGCAAATAGACATGCAGTGGTCGACACTCAGTACAAATCGATGTCTAGGTGTCCAGCAATACATGCAGAAATAAAAAAAGAAATCAAACGTTGAATAACGTTTGAGACTGTATTTTATCACTTATGCATAAGCTCGGTAAAGGTGGCGTAAGGTAGGACAGGCGCTCTAGCCGCTTTGTTTAGTTGTCAAATTGTTTCTGACACAGCTCCATAAAGGCACGACCGTATTGGCGAATCTCAGCATCATCGCGTACTGCCATCCAACTGGTAAACCGTCCAAAATGATCGACGGGGATGGCGGTTAGGTTTTGATAGTGACTGGGCTCAAACGCCATCTCGGCGATGATCCCAATGCCCAGCCCTAGATCCACGTAAGTGCTAATCACGTCGGCATCGAGCGCGGCCAAAACGATATCAGGCTCAAGACCAGCATTGTTAAAGGTCTTGTCGATAGCGCCGCGACCGGTAAAGCCGCCATGGTAAGTCACAATCGGATAGCTGGCCAGCGTCGGCAGATCAATGGACTCTAAGCCTGCAAGCTCATGATCGCTTGGTACGATGACGCGGTGTGTCCAGTCATAATAACGATAACAGCGTAGGTAGTTATTATGGAGCAATGACTCCGTTGCAATACCAATATCGGCCTGCCCACGAATGACCATCTGCGCGATGGTCTCAGGATCCGCTTGCTGCAAGATCAAGTTGACTTTTGGAAATCGCTCTTTGAACTCTTTGACCACTTTTGGCAGTACGTATCTGGCTTGCGTGTGCGTGGTGGCAATTGTCAAAGTACCGATATTTGGATTATTAAAATCCAGACTTAGGTTTTCGATGGTGCGGATTTCAGCAAAGATAGACTCAATATGCGGCATCAGCGCCGTACCCATAGCCGTCAGTCCAGTCAGCCGTTTGCCTTGACGGATAAACACGTCGGTCTTGAGCTGGTTTTCGAGCGCGGCAATATGTTTGGATAAGCTCGATTGACTGGTGTGTAGTACGGTCGCAGCCTGGCTTAAGTTATAGCCATTAATCACCGTGTGCCACACCGTTTCCAACTGTTTAAGCTGAATTTGTAGATGTCGCTGATTGACCACTACGTCGATTGCCATAACTAAATCCTATTGTATAAATACACAGACCCTGCCTGTATATAAAAATGAAAACGTACGAATACGGCCTAGTGTAAAACAAAGTTATTATTCTTGTATATAATAAATAGCTATCAAATTATGATAATTATGAATATATGCTGTAAACATAGGTTGTGAATATATAAATTTTCGTCACATTGTTAGCTGTCATACCGTATTTGCGATAAAGAACTGTTTAGAGAAGCAAGATACGGCGTTGAATAAGAAATATGATTAACAATAAAGTAAGGTAGAAGCGGTAAAGGGATACAGTGATTGATAAAGGGACAACATAAAGCCTCAATATTCGATTTACTTGCCAGCTCGTACAAAAATATCTAGTCAAGGTCAGCGTTCTCAAGTACCATAATTCAATTTTGTTATTACGACTATCGTCATACAAGCCCAATGCGCGTGTGGTGCTGTATGATGGTGTGTTATCTGTCCTAAGTGCTGGTGAGTTATTATGTCTGCTGTCAAATCTGTGCCACCCAATCAACCGAGTGCAAAAAAATCATGGGGCGAGGCCACCAAGGCTTATTTGGACTCGCGTGTCATTGTGATGCTGTTTTTGGGGTTTTCAGCCGGTATTCCTATCTTACTGATATTTTCTAGTCTGTCGTTATGGCTAAGAGAAGCGGGCATAGATCGCAGCGTGGTGACGATGTTTAGCTGGGCGGCACTTGGTTACTCGTTTAAGTTTATTTGGGCGCCTTTAATTGATGCGCTGCCGGTGCCTTTTTTGACCAAGTGGCTGGGACGGCGTCGCAGCTGGATGGTGGTGTCGCAGCTGCTTATCGTATTGGCAATCTTTTTGATGGCGACCGTCAATCCTGTCAGTGAAGATGTGCTGATTTATATGGCAGGTGCGGCGGTGTTGCTGGGTTTTTCGTCAGCCACCCAAGATATCGTCATTGATGCCTACCGTATTGAGCTGGCACCACCGTCTATGCAGTCGATTTTGTCTTCTATTTATGTGTCAGGCTACCGTATCGGTATGATTGTCGCTGGGGCAGGTGCGCTGTACTTGGCGGACTATTTTGGCTCGACGGAGGCTTTTTATAGTTATGAAGCATGGCGCAATACCTATTATATTATGGCAGGGGTAATGACATTAGGTATCTTGACGACGTTTGCCAGCTATGAGCCGACCGCTGAGATATTGCAAAGCAACAAACAACATCGCAATTTAAAGGTTTTTTTGATTTATTCAGCGTTGCTGCTCATTCCAGGGCTGTTGTTTGGTGTGGTTTATTTACTCAATATGCTGATTAACTTGGCGCTCGATACTCCTGTGGCATTGATACCGCAGGTCGCTCTGCCCAGTATCAAGTTTTACTTTTTGGCATTGGTTGCTTGCGCGCCTTTGCTGTTGCTGTACTTTATTATCAATCAGCCAAAAATCATCAATAAAGCACCGCTGGTGGCCGAGACGCGTGAAGACTATGTCAGACTAGTATTATTGTTTGTCTTTGCTGTCGTGGCATTTATCGCCGCCTATGTATTGATAGGGCAGCTCTTGCCGGCGTTTGACGGGGTGTTTGTCAGCTTTGTTAGTGAGACGCTGCATTTATTGATGAGCTTGGCGGTCGCTTTAGTAGCAGGCTTTGCGCTGGTGCAGGCGGGGCTAGTCAACAAACAAATTGCCATGGCGACATGGATTGAGCCGATTGTTGATTTTTTTAGACGCTATGGTATGAAAGCGCTTTTGCTACTGGCGTTGATCGGCTTATATCGTATCTCTGATATCGTCGCTGGGGTCATATCTAATGTGTTTTACCAAGACATGGGCTTTAGCAAAACCGACATCGCCAATGCAGTAAAACTGGTTGGGGTGATTATGGCCATCGCTGGTGGCTTTTTGGGTGGACTGTTAGCGCAGCGATTTCGTATCATGCATGCCATGATGATTGGTGCCATCTTGGCATGTGCGACCAATTTATTGTTTGTGGTTTTGACGTATAATCCAGGCAGCCTGCCTATCATGTATATGGCGGTGATATTTGATAATTTGGCGGCAGGGCTGGCCAGTGCTGTGTTTATCGCTTTTTTGTCTGCTTTGACGTCCATACGTTTTACGGCTGTGCAGTATGCGATTTTTTCCTCATTGATGACCTTGATTCCTAAGGTGATGGGCGGCTATTCTGGCTCTATCGTCGATAGCATGGGTTATCCGTTTTTCTTTATTTTTACCTTTGCCATCGGTATTCCAATTTTGGCGCTGATTTATTTTGTCGATAAACACATCGTCATCGGTGATAATGATGATATTTATGATAATGACGATGATAACCCATAACCCATAACCCTTAATGATAATGATGATAATGGTGCGGGCGCGCCTTCATTGACCAAGGAAAACCCTAATGTCGGCGTTTGAGAATATATATGAAAAATATAAGCGGTAGTCATGTCTAGTATTAAACATCTAAAACAGTACATTCGCCAGCTATCGGATGATGCTGACAATAGCCGTTTGCCTTCGTTTTGGTTTACAGATTGGCTGCTGGCGGTCATTGATAAACCGTCCTTGTTTTTGATCACTGACGAAGAGTATCAGCTGACAGAAAGTGAGCTTGCGCAGTTTTATGCAGGTATCGAAAAACTGCAGGCTGGTACCCCATTGGCATATCTGACTGGTCAACAAGCGTTTTGGTCGCTGAGCTTTACTGTCAATGAGCATACCCTCATTCCTCGGCCCGACACCGAGGTATTGGTCGAGCAAGTGCTACAATGGATACAATCGCAGCCGATAAATGACGAGCATCCTACACCAAAATATCTTTTGGATTTAGGCACTGGCACAGGCTGTATCGCGATCAGTTTGGCGCATGAGCTAAAGCACCACTTGCGATATGCTCATTGGCATACTGTTGCGCTCGATGTCTCGCCTGAAGCGCTAGAGGTTGCTAAGTATAATGCGCTGATCAATGAAGTGGGGGAGATTGATTTTATCCAGAGCAGTTGGTATGAGTCGCTGCCGACCGACAGGATGTTTGATGTGATTGTCTCAAACCCGCCTTATATCGATGAGGAAGATGCGCACTTGGCACACTTGAGAGCCGAGCCAATGAGCGCTCTTAGTGCGCCCAATCATGGTCTGGCTGATATCGAGCATATCACGCAGCTGGCACCTAAATACCTGCGTGCAGGCGGGCTACTGGCGCTAGAGCACGGATTTGATCAAGGTGAGGCGGTGCGTCAGATACTCTCATCCCATGGCTTTGGCGCGATACAGACGGTGCAAGACTATGGCGGAAACGATCGGGTGACGCTGGGGCATCTGGCATAAAGGGCTTTTTAGATGTTTTTTCTAACAAATCGTGGTGAAAGAGTGTGATGAAAGGTGTGACGCAGGCGACAGAGACACAGCCGCTATCAGATAGCGAACTGATGCGTTATGCGCGGCAGATACTGCTAGAGGGCTGGGATGTCGATGCTCAGTTACGTTTAAAATCAGCGCGCGTCGTTATGATAGGAGCCGGTGGCCTTGGGTGTCCGGCTTCTGAAACGCTGGTACGGGCTGGGCTTGGACAAATCCATTTGATTGATGATGATGTGATTGAGGCCAGCAATCTGCAGCGGCAGACGCTGTTTTTACCTAGTGACATCGGCAAAGCCAAAGCTCTGACAGCCGCGCAGATGTTAGAAAAAATCAATCCGTTGATAAGGGCGCGTGGGTCAGTGGCAAGGCTGAGCGAAGACAATGCCTATGAGCTACTGGGCATGGCATCTGGTAAGCCTGATTTATTATTGGACTGTACGGACAATTTTGCTACCCGCGATATGATCAATCGTATCAGTGTGCGCTATCAGCTTCCGTTATTGTCTGCCTCAGCGATCGCCATGCAAGGGCAGCTGGCCTTGTATGAGCCGCATCGGCAGACAGGCTGCTATCATTGTGTCTTTGGCTCGGTGCTCATCGATGCAGAGGCCGATGAGCGAAACTGTGCCAACTCGGGTGTGCTGGCAAGTACGACCGCGATTATGGGTAACCTACAAGCCAATGCGGCGCTGCAATATCTAGGATTAACCAAAAATCCACTGACAAATAAGCTACTGATATGGGATGGTAGCCAGATGCAGCAGCGGCTGATGGGCTATCGTCCAGATCCAGCGTGCCCTGTCTGCGCCCATGCCTAAACTCAATCGATCGTGGTATAAGTTATTTTTTATGAAAATTCATCGTCCGCATTTATTAAAACACACCTTTAATGTCGTCAATCGGGTTCGTCAAACTGCAAGTGTGGCAGGTCTCTCGGCGCTCAGAGTCGCCAAAGGTGAAAAGCCAGACGCGAGGCTGTTAAAAGAAACCTTTGAGCAGCTTGGTACTACTTATATCAAGATAGGCCAGTTTATCGCCAGCACGCCGTCGTTGTTTCCGCGTGAGTATGTCAAGGCGTTTCAGAGCTGCTTGGATCAAACCACGCCATTGTCGTACACCTATATCGAGCAGGTATTAAATGAAGAGCTGGCAACGGATGGCATGACGCTTGAGGATAAGTTTGCGCATATCGACCCGACACCGCTGGCGTCGGCGTCTATCGCCCAAGTGCATGCTGCGCGTCTACATAATGGTGATGAGGTGGTGCTCAAGGTACAAAAACCTGGTGTCGAGACCATCATGCAGACGGATTTGGGCGTATTGTATGGCGTTACCAAGCTGCTTGAGCTGCTGATGCCATCGATGAAGTTTGCCAGTATCGCACCGATCATCGATGAGATTCGGTTGCGTATGCTGGCCGAGACGGATTTTATCGCTGAAGCGCAAAACATTCGAGATTTTCAGCAGTTTTTAGCGGTATCTGGCAATACTCGCGTGGTCGCGCCCAAAGTATATGAGGCGCTGACCACCAAGCGCGTGTTGACCATGAGTCGATTGTACGGGGTGTCAATGGTCGATGAAGTGCTGATGCGTCAGTACTGTGCTGACCCTGCACAGGTGATGGCGGATACCTTAAACACCTGGTTTGCTAGTTTGATGCTGTGTAATAGTTTCCATGCAGATTTGCATGCGGGTAATTTGATGCTGCTGACCGATGGACGCATTGGCTTTTTAGACTTTGGCATCGTGGGTAGGCTCAAAGCTGAGAGCTGGCGCGCTTGTATGGGAATGATGCAGGCCATGCAAGACAGTGACTATCAAGCGATGGCACGTCATATGGTCGATATGGAAATGACGCACGAGAGCCATCAGGTGGATGTCGCCGCACTGGGCGATGACTTGCAGCGCATGATGCAGACCATCATGGCAGAGGACAAAGCTTTTACCAGCGGTGTGCCATTTAATAGTAAAGAACAAGCTGACGAGCTCAACCAGATGATGCTAGAGATTGTGGAAGTTGGCAAACGTCATGGTATTCACTTCCCGCGGGACTTTGCCTTATTGACCAAGCAGATGCTGTATTTTGATCGTTTTATGCGTACGCTTGCGCCCGATATGGACATGTTTAGCGATCAGCGGGTACAGATGCTGGGCGAAACGGTGAGCTAAAATCACAAATGATTGTATCTGTTGTATCTGTTGTGCCTATTATACCTAGGGCGTGTCCTTGGTTAGAGCCAAGTCGCTAGCGCGGCACGCCCTAATATAGCCGTCAAACCACATTGCGGCTAAACACTTCTCGCAGCTCAAAGCTTGTATGTACTTGGGCGACGCCCTCGATACGATTGAGGCGATGCAATAAAAACTCCTCATAATGCGCCATATCGCGTACCCGCACCTTAATCAGATAGTCCTCTGTGCGACCGGTGACGATGCTACAGCTCACCACTTCATCAAAGCTTTGAATTTTTGACTCAAATATCTCAAAACGCTCGGCAGTATGACGATCCATGCTGATGGCGATAAAGACGGCAAGCGGGTAGCCGAGCTTTTGCGCGTCTGTTTGTGTGTGGTAGCCGGTGATGATGCCAGTGTCTTCTAAGCGCTTGATGCGGCGCGCGCATGGCGTCGCCGAGAGATTGACCTGTTCTGCCAGCTCCGTGATACTCATGCGCGCTTGCGTCTGCAGCAAGCGTAATAGCGCTCTGTCGGTCTCGTCAATCTCTACAGAAAACCCTTTATCAATATAGCTGTTTGACATAAATATCCATCTTATTAGTGAAATATACTAATTATAGTGATAAATGCGGAGTTTTTCACCAAAATAGCACCAAATAAGACAAAAGAAAGCTGATTTTCGGCTGACAAACTTTGATATTATGATGGCATAAAAAGTGGTTATCTCGTATGATAAACATAAATCCAATCATCAACCATCCTGTAAAACCCGTAACCCTTGATATCATCTAAGGATTGATTATGTCTGACCAAGCCACACGCACGGCGGCAAGTACAGCTGCCAAAATCACCCCAAAAAATACTGCTTTTGATTATAAAAAGTATCGTCCATTTGCGTTTGCTCCTGCGCTGCCAGATCGCACATGGCCGAGCAAAACAATCGACAAAGCACCAATCTGGGCGAGCGTGGATCTGCGTGATGGTAACCAAGCACTGATCGATCCGATGACCATCGAGCAAAAAATGCGCTTTTTTAAGACTTTGGTTGCTGTCGGTTTTAAAGAGATCGAAATCGGCTTTCCATCGGCTGCGCAGGTTGAGTTTGATTTTGCCCGCAAACTTATCGAAGAAAACCATGTGCCTGATGATGTCACCTTACAAGTCTTGGTACAGGCGCGTGAGCATTTGATCGCTCGTACCTTTGAGTCGTTGAAGGGCGCTAAGCGGGCGATTGTCCACGTTTATAACTCAACGAGCCGTGTCCAACGCGAAAAAGTCTATGGTAAAGACAAAGCCGAGATCAAAGAGATAGCAATCGCTGGGGCCAATCTGTTGGTAGATTATGCAGCCAAATATCCTGAAACCGAATGGGTCTTTCAGTATTCTCCTGAGAGCTTTAGCCAGACAGAGACTGAATATGCGGTGGAAGTCTGCGATGCTGTCTGTGAAGTATGGCAACCCCAAAATGGGCAGGAAGTGATTTTAAACTTACCCGCCACGGTTGAGGCCTCTATGCCCAATGTCTTTGCCGATCAGGTTGAGTATTTTTGTCGCCATCTCACCCACAGAGAGCATGTGACGGTCAGTTTGCATACGCACAATGATCGCGGCTGCGCGGTGGCAGCCGCAGAGCTTGGTGTCTTGGCGGGTGCCGATCGTATCGAGGGCACGTTGCTCGGAAATGGCGAGCGCACAGGTAACATGGATGTCATGGTCATGGCCATGAACTTATTTAGCCAAGGTGTCGATCCTGAGCTTGATTTTAGCAACATGAGTGAAATCGTACAGGTGGTGAGCGAGTGTAATAACTTGCCACTGCATCCGCGTCATCCGTATGTCGGTGAGCTGGTGTTTACCGCCTTTAGTGGCTCGCACCAAGACGCCATCAAAAAATCGCTCGATTATAATGAAAGACATCAAGACGAGACGGACAATATCTGGGATGTGGCCTATCTGCCAATTGATCCTGCGCATATTGGTCGTAGCTACCAAGATGTCGTCCGTATCAACAGCCAATCGGGTAAAGGCGGCGTCGCTTATATCTTGCAGCGTAACTACGGCTTTAATTTGCCGCGTTGGATGCAGATTGACTTTAGCGGTGTGGTACAAAAACAAGCCGAACGCGTGGCGCGCGAATTGCAAAACGACGAAATCTTGCAAACCTTTGAAGACACCTATCTCCAGCAAGGCAGCTTTGAGCTATTAGACTATAGTGTCAATAATAAAGGCGGCGAGGTCTACTTTAATGGTCAAGTGCAGATGAATGGCGATATCATCGACATCGATGGTACTGGTAATGGGCCGCTGTCGTCCTTTATCAATGGTTTGGCCCAACATACAGGAAAGTCATTGCATATCATCAATTATGCTGAGCATGCAATCAACCCACAGCATAATAGTGGTCATGGCATCGATGATGATACCAATCGAGATAATAAAACCAACGCCAATGCCGCCGCTTACATTCAGTTAAATGTCGATGGTGAGGTGTACTCTGGTATCGGTACGTGCAGCAGTACGGTATCGGCGATGCTAAAAGGCGCGCTATCGGCCTTTGCTCAGGCAGTCGGTGCGGTCGCTGCCTAAACCTGACAGCGGGTGATATAGCCCTACTATTGGTTATTATAACGTCATAGCGTTTTGCATCATGCAAGCGGCGCTATGGCGTTGTTTTGTGTGAGGCACAGGCAGCACTGATGGCGTTACGACTAATAGCATAAAGTTACTTGTGTTTTTGGTGTCTAAGACTTACGCTAATGTATATAGCACCTACTATAAAACAATAAATCAAAGGTTAATTATGGAACCTATATCATTTGCTTCATTTACTTTGGCTTCTATTTTGGCCTCGTTGCCTGCCAATGGTGAAGTCGTGACCAGACCGACCATCACGACCCATATCAGTCCTGCTATCGCGGGGCAGTGGGAGATAGATTTGGACAGTAGTATCACGATGACCAAAGACGCGCAGGCGCGGCAAGCGGCTCGAAAAGAGAGATTGGCGTCAGCGAATAGCGAGCCGAAGATTAAGGAGGGTGCCGTAGCAGGCGGGATACTCACACAAAGCGAGGAGCGCATCCTACAGACTGAGCCAAACACCGATCAAAACTTACTTGCCTCAACCAAGAAGTCTAATCAATGCCGTGAGTTGTATAACTTTGGTGCGGATAATGAGATGTGGGCGGTAAGTGGTAAGGAGTGGACGTACGGACGTTACTTGGTGACACACCGCGAGGAAGGGCTGCCTATTATCGCCCTCAAGACTGTTTATGACAATAACGAAGTAGACTGCTCAGGCAATCAAATTGATCAGACCGATGAGGCACTCATTGCGTTTTTGTACCATGATGGCAACCAAATGCAGTGGTGCGCGGATCCTGAGGGTAACGAATGCTTTATGAATTTTCATAGAATCCTGCCGTAAGCTCTCATAAAGGCTGATATGGTTAAATCCCTAAAAACCGATATCGCGCTGCTAGAAGGGGTTTGCGCAGCATCGAGCGGCGTAGATATAGCGGGCCAATAAAACTGATATCAGTAGCCTTGTCTTTATCTGTATATGTCTTATTTGGTCAAAAAAACCGCCAATCGTGGATCGGCGGTTTTTTATTGAGTCATACGGCAAACTAAATTATGAGTCAGCTTTGGCATGGTTGGGCGTCAAAAGCTCTCTTTCTAAGTAGTGAATGTTTTGGGCTTCATGGACAAAATTGTTATCCGCCAAAATCACATCGCGATGCAGCGGTATATTGGTTTTGATGCCTTCAATGACGAGCTCATCAAGCGCATGCAGGGTCTTGGACACCGCTTGTTGGCGCGTTTGACCATGGCAAATCAGCTTGCCAATGAGTGAGTCATAATAGGTCGGTATTTCATAGCCAGGGTAGAGGTGTGAATCAAAACGCACGCCTGCACCGCTTGGTGTAAACAGCTGAGAGATGGTGCCTGGGCAAGGGACAAAAGTAGCGGCGTCCTCGGCATTGATACGGCACTCAATCGCATGACCTTGTACTTCGATCTCGCTTTGACGATAAGACAGACCATAACCGGCTGCGATTTTGAGCTGTTCGACGACCACATCGATACCGGTGATCATCTCAGTCACAGGGTGCTCTACTTGCACGCGCGTGTTCATCTCGATAAAGAAAAACTCGTTGTTTTCGAACAAAAACTCAAAGGTGCCCGCGCCGCGATATTTGACCAGCTCGCACGCTCTTACGCAGGCTTTTAAGATAGGCTCGCGCACATCGTCTGGGATATCAGGGGCTGGGGCTTCTTCTAGTACTTTTTGGTGACGGCGCTGTAGTGAGCAATCACGGTCATAGAGGTGAATGGCGTTACCATTACCATCCCCTAATACTTGTATTTCTACGTGGCGCGGGTTTTGTAGATAGCGCTCCATATAGACGGTGTCATCACCGAACCACAGCTCCGCTTCTTGTTTGGCGGCTTGTACTTGTCCAATCAGCTCATCAAAACGCTCGACCACGCGCATGCCGCGACCACCACCACCAGCGGCAGCTTTGATCAAAAGAGGAAAGCCGATATTGCGGGCTTGCTCTTCGGCATTGTGCAAGGTAACTGCGCCCACAGAGCCTGGAACGGTTGGCACGCCAGCTTTTTTCATGGCATTAATCGCCGAGACTTTGTTGCCCATTAAGCGGATATGATCGGCATTGGGACCGACGAAGGTCAGTCCTGCTTCTTCTATTTGTTCGGCAAATTCAGCATTTTCAGATAAAAAACCGTAGCCTGGATGGATGGCGTCAGCACCCGTTATTTCTGCCGCCGTCAAGATCGTATTGATATCGAGGTAGCTTTGGTTGGCATTGGGTTTGCCGATACAGATAGCTTCGTCAACAAAGCGCAGATGCATAAGATTGGCATCTGCGGTGGAGTAGACGCCGACGGTTTCGATACCTAACGCCTTACAGGCTCGAACGATACGTAGGGCGATTTCACCTCTATTGGCAATGAGCAGTTTTTTTATCATGGGGTCATCCTTTTTGACGCGGCAGACATTGATTGAGCCTTGATGGGGAGCTTCGGCATTTGATATCTGTATTCGGCATCGGTAGATAGTGACAGCTTACAACAACGTGAAACGGTATAAAGTGCCAAAATAAGGTACCGAAATAAAGTGCTAAAGACTCAATCAGTATGAAGTAAAGTGAGGCAAATATCGTTACGCTTTATAGCGTATGACAGGTTGACCAAACTGTACAACTTCAGAGTTATCTACCAAAATCTCGTCAATGACACCGCTTTGGGTGGCCTCAAGAGGGTTCATGATTTTCATCGCTTCGATAATACCAAGCGTGTCGCCCGCTTGTACTTTTTGGCCGACCTTAACAAACGGCGGATCATTGGGGCTTGGGGCAGAATAAAAAACGCCAACCATTGGCGATGTCTCAACGCTACCTGCCTTTGCTGCTGGTTTTGTATCTGCAGCCACTGGTGCTGCGCCAGCAGTAGGAGCGGCCATCATAGTCGGTACAGGGGCATCATAGTGACGAGTGAGACTGATGTGTTCGTCATCAGAGCTGATTTCTAGATTGACCAGTTCACTTTCTTCCATGAGGGCGATGAGGGTGCGTATTTTTTCAATATCCATAGTTTTTATCTTGCCTTGTACTAAATTCGAGAAATAGTGTAACTAAATATTGTTTGATTGCTAATGATACCTAGATTCAGGCCAATGAGCAATCAATGTACAGTTGTTAACTGAGGATTTTTACATATTTTGACGTAATCTAGCTGTTTTAGTAAGAAACCCACTACGATTTATCATTATCGATGTGGTTTTTAAGCCAAGCTGCTTGTACATCGTGCTGCGTTCGGTCGCACGTTTGTATGATGGTCCTAACCGTTCCAAAAATCTTACTCAAACCTAGCCAATATTGACTATTAGATAGGTTTGACGTTTTCTTTCTGCTTCATTGTCACGCGCTATTTCTCATTTGAGATTTAGACTGACCACGACTCCACAGA
>NZ_CAJHBJ010000032.1:0-27768 GCF_904846595.1 Psychrobacter sp. HII-4
GTTAAAGAGTTATATAACTAATAACTAAGCAATGTGCTTATCGTTATTAGCGAGCCGACTATCATATCATAACGATTTGGTTTGTCAAGCTTTTTTATCTAATTTGTTTCTCAAGGTTCGCTGCGTTATTACTATGTAATTTACCCTAGTAATGCTTAGCTCGTCCTGATGAGGTGCGTATTATAGACGCTTTATTTGGTAAGTCAAGAACTAATTTGATTTATTTTAAATTAGTTGGCTAGGCTTGGAGTTTAAGAGTTTAAAATGATGATTCATTCTTTAAATGAACCACTCTTTAATCCGCCTTCCCTTTCGACTGGGTGGCATTATACGCGTATTTGGGTGGGGGTCAAGGGGCCAGACTTATTAATTAAGAGATTATTTGGCATGATGATTGACACTTGATATATATCAAACAGTTAACAGGGGAAATAATTTACCGCTAATCTCAATTACTCTGCTTTAGCGTTTAGCCCTCTTGGTTCTCAGAAGACGTTATTCTATCTATGCTTCTTTATGTATCCTTTATAGCTTGCCCATTTTTTCAAAAAAAGCTTTATAGGCGGCGATTTTTTTGTCTAACGCCAAAGGATAAGCGCGTGAGGTGGAGGGCAGGCGATATAAAGTCAGCTCTTTGACGGCGGGGTCTTTGTCATGATGCTGCCAATGATAACGATACTGCATGCTTTGATTGGTCTTCGGATGCTTGGATTTGGCAGGTGGCTCCGCTAGTAGGCTTAGCAAGACCTCAGTTGCTTTGCCGCCAGTGGTAAAGAGCGTCTTAACCTTTGGTACTTGCAGCAAGATGTTATCTAAATCCACTGGGGTAACGACGGTTAGGTGTTTGTCCGACGCATTTCCGGTCTCACGAATGGCTTGCTTTACCGTCGGGCACGAGGCAATACCGCGATCAAACATAAAGTCGCGAATACGCTCAGAATCAAAACGCTTTTCGCCCTCTACTCTAAAGTAATCAATATCGTCAAAAAACACGCCGCCATAAATACGCCACATATCATTATAAAAGTTTGGATAGTGAAAGCGCATTGCCCATTTATCAGCGGTCGGTGGAAACGTGCCCATCATCATTACACTGGCATTTGCAGGCAGTACTGGGGCAAACGGATGGGTTTCTACTTCTAAAGCATCGTCTTTTGACAATGCTGCGTCGATTTCTGTATGAGACATGGGGTGCTGGTTGCTAGTTGGTTGATTGGTCATAAGATTCTTCATCAAAAAAGCGGTTTTTTTGGTATCATAGCAGGCCTAAACACTACTTCACCGACCCTGACGTCATATAGTCATCCATAATAGTAAAACATAGTCGATTTAATACAACATAGCATCCTCATTGATGCGCTCAATACGTGGCCGCTTACCATAACAACTCAACTTTATTGGTAATATTTTGCGCGGTAAGCATGTTGTGATAACTCTATATATGTCGCCATTTATGTAGTCAAAGAGAATCGTGCTGTCAAGAGATAAAATCTCTAGGCGCGGTTGTTAGGTAGGCTAAGCTTACTATGGCTGCGCTAAAGGCGGGGTAACGTGTGGTAAGTGTTTGTATCTTTTATACTAATGGCAACCGCAGCGACTGCGCAAGCATCAGACCCAAAACCAAGCCAAAACCAAGAGAGTACTTATGAGTGACTTAAAAATTACTGTAATCGATCATCCGCTAGTCCGTCATAAACTCAGCCTAATGCGCGAAAAAGACTGTAGCACTTATAAATTTCGTACATTAACCAAAGAGCTTGCGCGCTTGATGGCGTACGAAGCAAGCCGTGATTTTGAAATTGAGACCTTCCCAATGGAAGGCTGGTGTGGTGAAATCACAGGTGAGCAAATCATCGGTAAGACGGCAACCATCGTACCTATATTACGTGCCGGTATTGGCATGCTAGATGGGGTACTCGATTTGATCCCTACGGCCAAAATCTCTGTCGTCGGCTTACAACGTGACGAAGAAACCTTGCAGCCTGTGCCTTTCTTTGAAAAGTTCGTCAGCCACATGGACAAGCGCCCTGCCCTAATCATTGACCCAATGCTAGCCACAGGCGGCTCGATGGTCGCAACCATTGAGATGCTAAAGAAAAACGGCTGTACCAATATCAAGGCGTTGGTATTGGTAGCGGCTCCTGAAGGGGTGCGTTTGGTCAACGAAGCGCATCCTGATGTGACCATCTTTACAGCGGCGCTAGACAGCCATTTAGATGAGCACGGTTACATCATCCCAGGTCTAGGCGATGCTGGCGATAAAATCTTTGGTAAACAGCTATTTAATAGATAAGCGCAAGCTGCCACAAAACAGCGCACCATTCATATCATAAAAGCCACATACGATATCACTTATAAGGACATAACATGAACGTATTGATCACAGGAGCAAGTGCAGGGTTTGGTAAGGTGCTGGCAGAGCGTTTGGTCGCAGGCGGTCACCAAGTGATCGGTTGTGCCAGACGCCGCGATAAGCTTGATGCACTGGCAGCTACATTGGGCGAGGCGTTTTTGCCGGTGGTCATGGATGTCAGTGATACAGCGTCTATCTCGCAAATCATTGCTGACTTGCCGGCTGGTTTTCAGCACATCGATGTTTTGGTAAATAACGCTGGGCTAGCGCTCGGTACTGAGCCTGCCCATGAGGCAGATCTCAATGACTGGATGCGTATGCTCGATACCAATATCAAAGGTCTGGTGGCGCTGACCCACGCTGTACTACCTGCGATGGTGGCACGCGACAGCGGTTATGTTATCAATGTCGGCTCTATCGCTGGCAGTTGGCCGTACTTTGGCGGTAATGTCTATGGTGCGACCAAAGCCTTTGTCAAACAGTTTAGCTTAAATCTGCGCGCGGACTTAGTCGGTACGCAGGTGCGCGTCACCAATCTTGAACCAGGTAATGTCGCGGGCACTGAGTTTTCGAATGTGCGCTATCATGGCGATGATGAGAAAGCCGCCAAAGTCTATGACGGCTTTAAAACCATGACTGGTGAGGATATCGGCGATATTTTATTGTGGTTGATTGAATCGCCCGCCCATATCAATGTCAATCGCTTGGAAGTGATGCCAGTGGCGCAAACTTATAATGGTTTGACCATTGCGAAGCAAGGCCGTTAAAAGCTTAGCCGGCCGTTTTGCTCTCTAACGTAACTCATAAGACCGAAGCAATATAGTCTCATCTATGTTGCTTCTTTTTTTGGGTTGAGTTTGGGTTTCTTTGACCAGTGTCACCTGCTGAAAGTCCAAAATCAGCACTTCATTTCGAATGCGCTCACTGGTGCGCTTATTATGGCGAATAGGAAACCCTAAGAGGTGTTTGCCGATGATGGTTAGCTGATTGACTACCATCTGTGTAGATTGCACAGCACGGCTACTTGGCTGCGCATCGATGATAGCAGTCGCAGGATTGACCGTGGTGGTTAGCAGCTTGGTTTGTCGTACCTGCTTTGGCATATCACCTGCAAAAAACAGCACTTGCCCCAGCGGTAAATACTGCGCATGACGCGTCAGCTCACGGCGAAATAATGCGGGCATATCGGTATTAAAGCTGTCCTCGCTTTGCCGATAAAAAGCGGTGAAGTTCCGATGCAAATAGCGGCCAAACACACTGCTATTGATCCAGTCCTGATACACCTCATTGGCTAATAACTGTTGTGTAAAATCCCGAGCATCAGGCATGCTCTCTGCGCTTAGCATCGCGACTAGTAGCGCCTGCGGGGTCGCAAAAGTTTGCTGCTGCCAGCGCTGTGGATACAAACTACTATCAAGCAAGGCTAACGTCGATTTGCTCATACACTCTTCCTTTATGTCACTGATGATCATTGATCGGCCGCTCATCCCTTAACCTGCTCGCCGCTATTACCGCTAGGCATTTTTTATGCTATGGTCAGTTTAATTGTTTTAATATAGCAGAGTTTTATCAGTGGCAAAACGTTTGCGTCAGCGTGATGCCCTGCTCTGCAATAAGGTATCATACCTGATGAAAACCAACCTATTTGCTGTGCCGCGCCCTGCTTTGCTCAATCAGTATCAGCTGCATACAAAAAACATCGAGGTGGCAAAAGGCACGCTGCTACCCATGTCAGTTATCGGCCACGGCAAGCCGGTGCTACTGCTCCACGCGTACGGGATGGATGCGCGTGAGTTTTTGCCATTCATCCTGCCTTTGCTCGGTCACTATACGTTTTATCTGCCGCATTTACGCGGGTTTGGAGCCGCAAAGGATATCGAGTTGAGTGAGTTTGATTTTTTGCGGCAATACGCCGATGACCTCCATGTTGTCATTGAGCAAATTTGTTTGGCACGCAACATAGACGCATTGCCCGTCGCCGCCATCTCGATGGGTGCACAAGTGATGTGGGCGTATTTTTCGCGTTATGGCAGCGCAAGAGTCAGTCGTTATTTAAACATCGACCAAAGCCCTGCGATTCATAACCAGCCTGACTGGCAAGGCGGTTTGTTTGGTACGCGGCAGCGCGAGGTGTTTGCAGTCTTTCATAAGGTGGTGAATATGACGCTGCCGTATATTCAGCTCGAGAGTTTTACCCACCTGCCCTTTGCGCTCAAGCGCCGCGTCACTGATGTCGAGCGACAGTTTTCCTTACTATCCGTCAACCGCAGACGCTCAAAAGCGTTTATACAAGCGATGACTTATAAGAACGATCCTAAGCTTGCGCTCTATGACCACCGCATTTGGCAGCATAAGATGCGCTGTTTGCAAGCATACTTAAATCTGGAGTACGATTTTCGGGCGGTGATAGAAAAAGTTACTACTCCAGTCGTGAACTTAATCGGAGGTCGCTCACAGCTCTATAACGCTAAGTGGCAGCAACAGGTAACGCAGATGCTACCCAACGCCACAGAAATCGTTTTACCGCACTCAGGTCACGCCGTACCGCTTGATGAGCCTATTGGTTTTCATAAAGTATTAAAGGAATTTTTTGAGAATAATTTATGAGTAGGAACTAAAAAAGCGACCTATGAAGGGTCGCTTTTGTTGTGCTATTCATTAAAAGGCTGCTCGTTTAATCCGTGAGCTTTTTTATCAACTCGAACCTTGGTATTTCTCTGCCTTCTCGCATAATGGTCTCAGCAAACATCGCCAACGGCCGCACCCAAACGCCATACTCACCGTAAAGACAACGATAGACCACAAGCAACTCTTCGGTTTCTGAGTGCCGCGCGGTATGCAATACTTGATACAGGCTGCCTTTATAATGGCGGTAAATGCCTTGGGCTACCGTACTTTGAATTTGTTGAGACATAAACCACTCATTTATATTGATAATTAAAAGATTAATAGATGCTTTGTACTTTTGCTGTAAGCTTAGACTTGATGTCTGCCCATTCAGAATAGATCATGCTATACATCACGGTATCTGAAATAACGCCGTCACGGCGTACTCGATTGCCACGGATCACGCCATCTTTTTTAGCACCTAAGCGCTCGATGGCTTGTTGTGAGCGATGGTTGTCAATATCTGTACGCCAGCCTACAGTTTGATATTGTAGCGTTTCAAATACATAGGTGAGTAGCATGAGCTTACAAGTCGTATTCACATGCGTGCGCCAATACGATTTGGCATACCAAGTATAGCCAATCTCTAATCTTTTGGTAGTCGGCAAAATGTCATGGAAGCTGGTTGAGCCAATCGCTTTACCAGTACGCTCATCAATGACGGCAAAAGCTTGTCTATCCGTCATTGAATCTGCAACATTAATATAATCAATGACCTTGTCTGGCTCAGGTACAGACGTCACGTTTATTTTCCACAGCTCACCATCTTGGCAAGCCTCAACCAAGTCAGCGGTATGATTTAGCGTTAATGGTTCAAGGATAATGCCATTGCTTGATAACGTAACCCGTTCTAGCATTTATCTCTCCTCAAGCCATTATTGATGTGAGCAATCACTTAAGCAACCGTCACTTTTGCATAGGCTTTTTTGCCCGCTTGGATAACCACTGTCTGACCTGAGGTTAAGCTAAAGCCGGCGTCAACCACTTCGCCATCGACTTTTACTGCGCCGCGTTTGACCATGTCTTTTGCCGCTGAGTTGTTTTTGGCAAGGGCTGCTTGGTTCAATATTTGCGTGATAAATAACGCATCCGCACCTTCTAGCTCCAACGTCACCTCTGGCAGGTCCACTGGCAGCTCGCCATCAGCAAGTACGTTGCCCGCTGACTTGTGCGCGTTAGCTGCAGCATCAGCATCATGGAAGCGCTCGATCAACTCTTCAGCAAGGATACGTTTGATTTCTTGTGGATTGCGACCATTTTCCATCTCAGCCATTAACGCTTCGACTTCTTCCATCGGCTTAAAGCTTAAAAATTCAAAGTAGCGACGGATTAAAGTATCTGGCATCGATAGCAGTTTTTGGTACATGGTGCCTGGGGCATCATAGATACCGACGTAGTTACCAAGTGACTTTGACATTTTATTAACGCCGTCTAGCCCTTCTAAAATCGGCACCGTAATACAAACTTGTGGCTCTTGGCCATAGCGACCTTGCAGGGTGCGACCCATTAGGATGTTAAAGGTTTGGTCGGTACCGCCAAGCTCGACGTCAGCTTTGAGCGCGATAGAGTCATAGCCTTGCACCAATGGGTACAAAAACTCATGGATAGCAATGGGCGTTTGCGCCGCGTAGCGTTTGGAAAAATCATCACGCTCTAGCATACGCGAGACCGTCAACTGGCTTGATAGCTGAATCATGTCCCCTGCCGACATGTCGTTGAACCACTCAGAGTTAAAAACAATCTTGGTTTTTTCTTTATCCAAAATCTTAAAGACTTGTTCGGCATAGGTCTGCGCGTTGACTTTGATTTGCTCATCGGTCAACGGCGGACGCGTGCTGTTCTTACCCGAAGGGTCGCCAATCTTGGCCGTATAATCACCAATAAGAAAATAAATCTCATGACCTAAGTCTTGAAAATGCTTGAGCTTATTGATGAGTACCGTATGGCCTAAATGCAGATCCGGTGCAGTAGGATCAAAACCGGCCTTAATACGTAGCGGGCGATTCAGTTTAAGCTTAGCGACTAAATCCTCTTCGGATAAAATTTCTTGAGTACCGCGCTGAATCAGGGCCAGTTGTTCTTCTAAATTGTAGGACTGCTCTGTCATGTTGCTCTCTTGTTTATCTTTATTAAATGATGAATGCCTCAAGGGCTTTTAGAATCTTGAAGGCCTATAAAAAGTGTTAGAATTTGAGAGATATATTAGCTTTTTTTAAGGGAAATTGCCATGAGTAACACCGCACCTACTATAAATACAAATAATAATGACGCTGAGCCGACTACTAACGATTATGACGACCTAGACTACACCGCTCTCACTGATGCCCTAGAACAAACGGTGTTTGAGAATTTCGATGACGGCTTATATATCGGTATGATGTCGGGGACGAGCTTAGATGGTATGGACGCGGTGCTGTGTCAGTTTGCAAGTGATAGTGAGAACACACAGCAACCGCTGCAGCTTTTAGCCACTTATAGCCAAGACTTCCCACCGCGCCTGCGCGAAGTGCTGCTTGCTCTGTGTCAGCCTAATGGTATTCAAGCATTGACGCCGAGCGCTGGTGAGCCAAACAACCAGCCAAATAGCGAGCTGGACTGGTTTGGCTGGGCAAGCAAAACCTATGGCGAGTTTGCCAGCGAGGTGGTCAATAATTTATTGCAGCAGTCAAATACCGATAGCGAGTCGGTGCTGGCGATTGGCTGTCATGGGCAGACGGTACGCCATCGTCCACAAATGGGTTTTAGCTTGCAATTGGTCGATACCAATGTCATCGCTGAGCGTACAGGTATCAGTGTGATCAGCGACTTTCGTCGCCGTGATATGGCAGTTGGCGGGCAAGGCGCGCCCTTGGTGCCAGCGTTTCATCAGGCATTATTTGCTGATCCTGATAGTACGCGCGTGTTATTAAACTTAGGCGGTATTGCCAATATTACCGTCTTGCCCGCCAGTGATCATACTGCCAATGATTATACTGCCAATGATTATACTGATAGTGGTTATGCTGACAATGATACGCCTGATACTCATAGCCATGTCGTTGGCTATGACACTGGCCCTGCCAACTTATTACTTGATGCGTGGACCGCGCTGCATACCGACAATGACTATGACGCAGGCGGTGCTTGGGCTCAGTCTGGCCAAGTAATAGAGCCACTCCTAAATCAGCTGCTAGAGCATCCGTTTTTTGCCAGATCTTATCCTAAGAGCACAGGGCGTGAGGAGTTCAACCTAGAGTGGCTACAAGAGGAGCTACAAAGGTTTGATCAAGCATCGGCGCATATTCATTACTCGTCCGCTGATGTACAAGCGACCTTAACCGAGCTGACCGCCATTAGCGCCAGCGCGCAGATTCATCTGTTTGTACAGTCTCATAAAAACAGCGCGGTGTATGTCTGCGGCGGCGGCGCGCTAAATGATTACCTGATGACGCGGCTACAAGCACACCTGCCCCACTGTCATGTCACCACGACCGCAAGCTTAGGTCTGGATCCAGATTGGGTCGAAGCCGTTGCCTTTGCTTGGCTGGCACGGCAAACTCTAATGGGGCAAACTGGTAACTTACCAGCGGTCACTGGCGCAAGTAAAGGCGTGGTATTGGGTCAAGTTTGTTTTGCTTAATAAGCCTTTAATTGTTTAAATTTTAGTTTACATACGTACACTAATGTGTTTTATAATAACGGTTAAAATACCTTCTTTTTAGGATCACACGTACAGGATATATCGCATGAGCCAACATAGCAGTTCACCAAACGCGCAAGCCGCCGACTCTAATGCTGCCACTATCCAGCAAACTCTGCGCCAAAAGCCGCCCCATTATGAACGCCCAGACGAGATGCGTGTGGTGGTCACCGGTATGGGTGCGGTGACACCTTTAGGATTAGACGTCGCAAGCTCGTGGACGCGTCTACTTAATGGCGAGAGCGGTATCGCGCCCATTACTCATTTTGATGCAACCGACTATCGGGCGCAAATTGCGGGCGTGGTCAAGGATTTTGACGCCAAGCAATATATGAATGCTAAAGACGCGCGCCGCTATGATGAGTTTATGCATTATGGTGTGGCGGCCTCAGCCATGGCGTTAAAGGATGCGGGGTTCATCGATGAAGTGAGCGCAGCTGATACACCTGTACAAGATGTCGAGCAAGAGCGCTTTGGCGTGATTTTAGGGTCAGGCATTGGCGGTATCCAGACCATTGAAAACAGCCGTGATACCCTACGTGACAAAGGCGCTATGAAGGTTTCGCCCTTTATCATTCCAGGTTCTATCGTTAATATGGCTGCAGGTTTGGTCGCTATTAAGCACACTTTACAAGGCCCAAACCTGGCGACCTCGACTGCTTGTACCACCGCGACCCACGCTATCGGGCTTGCTGCGCGCTTGATTGCCTATGGCGATGCCGATGTGATGCTGGCAGGTGGTAGTGAAAAAGGCTCGAGCCCGCTTGGAATGTCAGGTTTTGGGGCGATGCATGCCCTCTCAACTCGCAATGACGAACCAACCAAAGCCTCGCGTCCGTTTGATAAAGAGCGTGATGGCTTTGTGCTCGGTGATGGCGCGGGTGTCGTCGTCCTTGAAAGCCTCGCTCATGCCAAAGCGCGCGGCGCGACGATACTTGCTGAGCTGGCTGGCTTTGGCATGAGTGACGACGCCAGTCACATTACCGCGCCACCAGAAGATGGTAGCGGTGCAGCGCGCGCCATGCGCAACGCCCTAAACGATGCCGGTATTGAGCCTGCCGTCGTTGGCTACGTCAATGCCCACGGTACCAGTACCCCTGCGGGTGATGTTGCCGAATCTATCGCGATCGAAACCGTTTTTGCGCCCGTTAAAGACAGCATTTTGGTCAGCTCAACCAAATCGATGACTGGTCATTTATTGGGTGCCGCTGGTGGCATCGAGGCTATCTTTACTGTGCTTGCCCTGCAACATCAGCAGGTACCGCCGACCATTAACTTGGATAATGTTGAAGACAACTGCAACCTTGATTACGTGGCCAATCAATCACGTAAAGTTGATAATCTGCAATATGCAGTTTCCAATAGCATTGGTTTTGGTGGCACCAATGGGTCGCTTATATTCGCTCGTTGGCCGGTGCAACCATCAAGCTAAAACGCCTAAAACAACGTTAAAAATGCTAAATAAATGTTAAAAAACTATTATTTTAGCCGTTGTAACCTTGGTGTCAGATTTGCTACGTTTGACCACTTGCAGCCCCTTATCGTACTTGCGTATGATAAGGGGTAATTTTTGTACATTTATGGAAGATACCATGTCAAGCTACTCATTTTCTCATCAGTTTTATCAGCGCTGGACGTGTGCTCCTGAGCCTGTACGCGCCGCCATTACCCAAGAGCTAAAAGACATCATCACCTTGCTACAGACCCAGACGCCGTTTGAAAGCTTTGTATTTAGTACGCCTGATCTAGACACTCATGTCGATGAGCTCTACGACAACCACGATGCCGAGCAGGCCATTGCAAAAGCCATCGCCGATAAGCAAGCGCAAGCGGATGCCAAAGCAAAACAAGAAAAAATAAAAGCAGCAGAGGACGCAAAGCGACAAGAAGAGATAGCCTCAAAAGCACAAGCCGCACAAAAACAACCACCACATAAGCCAGCAGCAACTGATGATCAAGAAAATAGTACCCATCCAGCCGCCCGTCAAGAGCCCCACCAAAGCACCAAATCCGACGTGCATGACACCGATAGTAAAACTGACACAGCGCAAGCTGGCATAGCAAAAATACAAAGTAATAAAGACGCTACCACCAGCACCCAGCCGCAGACCGTCCGTGCCCCTGAGCGCAGCGATGAGGAAGCGCAAACGGCTGATCAGCAAACCACTCATGATACAAACCATGATGCCAATGTCAAAGCGGTCAAAGCCATCAAAGATAAGGCCAGTACAGCCATCAAGCTGACACTAAAAGAGGAGCCATCTAGCGCCGCGCATCAAGCGCTCATCCATGAGCTCGAGATGCAGATCGATGACTATCTCAGTGAACAGATGATGCTGATGTCAGAAAACCTCAAATCATGGCTCCATGCCGAGGTGGCACAGCAATTGGGTGAGACAGAGGCTTTAGATCAGCCTGTCGTTAATTCCAAATAAAAAGAGTAAAGCTATGCCAGCGTGCTACTGGGTTGGTTTTAGAGTGGCTTGAAGATTGGGGATTGGCTAAATGCCCAATAAAGACAGCCAAAAACTATAGATATCATCTGATCATTTCAAAAAATAAGCCCCGTAAACATTTACGGGGCTTATTTATTGGACGTCTACTAGGGCGTGTCTTCATTTCAGAAATAAAGACACGCCCTAAGGCTTTCGATCAAATCGCTTGGGTGCGCTCTGTTAGCCAATCAAGCGCTGCACCAGCAACGCGATCTTTTAGCTCAGCATAAACTTGACGATGGTAGTCATTTAGCCACTCAACCTCTACTTGATCGAGCAATGATTTATCAAGCAAACGGGTATCAATTGGGCAATAAGTGACGGTCTCGAAGTGTAAAAATTCACCAAACTCACTCTCGGTAGGGTTCGCAACTGGGGTGTTGACCACCAAGTTTTCGATACGAATACCCCATTTACCTTCGCGGTATAGACCTGGCTCGTTACTGGAGATCATTCCTGCTTTCATGGCGCGCTCTTTTGGCGTACTGGCACTATAAGCAATGACTTGCGGGCCTTCATGGACGTTTAGGAAGTAGCCAACGCCATGCCCAGTACCATGACCGTAATCCATTTGTGCTTGCCACAATGGCGCACGGCAGATCGCATCGATGAGTGGCGAGGCGATACCATCAGGGAAAGAGGCGCGCGCAAGCGCGATATGCGCTTTTAGTACTGTGGTAAAGTCGCGCTTGTGCTCATCGCTGACTTGCCCGATACCGACGACGCGAGTGATATCGGTGGTGCCGTTTTGGTACTGTGCCCCTGAGTCGATCAGCAACAGTCCACCCTCACCCTCAGCGACATCAAGGTAGCTGAACTTTTCTGGCGTAGCCCGATAGTGCGGCAGTGCACCGTTTTCATTAAAGCCTGCAATCGTCGGAAAGCTCGGCGAAACATAATGCGGCTGCTGACTACGCACCTCAATCAGCATACTATCGACATCCAGCTCACTCAAACGCTCGCCGTCTGCTAAACGCTGCTCAAATGTGGCAAAAAACTCACACAAGGCCGCACCATCTTGGCGCATGGCTTCACGGACATGCTCGATATCGGCATCAGACTTGACAGATTTGAGTAACGTGCTGGGGGCGATTTGCTCAATAAAGCCCACATCATCGGCTATCTTTGATAGCGTACCCACCGCCACTTTATTGGGGTCTAGCAGCAGCAAATCCTCTGGAGTCAGTGCGCTCAAAGCGTCTTGTACTGCGTCATAATCAGCAAGCGTGATACCGCTGTCTTCTAGGGCTTTTGCGATATCGCTGCTGACTTTGCTGTTATCGACAAACAATGTCGCACTGTCTGCACTGATGAGCATATGCGCCAAAAACACGGGGTTATAATCGACATCGCTGCCGCGCAGATTGGTCAGCCAAGCGATGTCATCTAAGCTTGAGAGCAGATGGTGAGTCGCGCCAGCCTCCTGCATCCCTGAGCGTACCGCAGCAAGCTTATCGGTCGCAGACTGCGCCACAAACTGCGCATCATGCTGGTATAGCTTCGCTGATGGCAATGCTGGACGATCTGTCCAAATCTCTGCCAGTACGTCACGCTCGGTGATGAGGGTAATGTCATTGGCATCAAACGCATCTAACAGCTTGTCTTGCTCCGCAATAGACAACACATTGCCATCGACCGCCACACTATCGCCTTCTGCCAAATGCGTCGCCAACCAATCGATATGGTTTGGCCGACTTGGTGCCAGTTTCTCTAAGCTGATACCTGTACCCTCCAGCTGGGCGGCGGCATGTACCCAATAGCGGCTGTCCGTCCACAGACCCGCAAAATCGGCGGTGACTACTAGAGTACCGACCGAGCCTGTAAACCCTGACAACCACAAACGCCCCTGCCAATACTCTGGTAGATACTCTGATAAATGCGGATCCGCTGACGGTACGATGATGGCCGTTAGGTCTTGGGCGGCCATGCGCTCCCGTAAACTTGCGATACGATCATGAATGTGTTGTTTATTCATTAAAATTTTCCTTATTGGTTTTGAAGACAGTGGGCAAGCGAGGTTGTATTAAAAAAATACGACGACGCGGCGACTATGGATAGTCGTCTTATTGGCGCGGGTAAATGAGTAAGCGCGCATTGAATCGTGTTGAATGATCAATAGTCATTGATGCAAATACTGACCATGCAGAAGTGATAAATAGCCAGATATTATTAAGATGTTTGGGCAGATGACAAGCTTTCAATACTGGAATAAAAAAATGCTTGAACAAAAATATGTCATGGCTTGAGCAAGACCTGTCACGGATAAAAACGATAAGACGTGCTACCAACCATGGTAACACGTCTCATCATCAGCCTACTTATTGATGCACGGACTTAGTGCTTGGCTATCCTGACCATTTGCTCAAACGCATCCGCTAACTTTTTTGGTGTCGTTTAGCTGACATGATCGGACTGTTCGCTATTTTTGAGCATAGTACTGATGGGCTTGGCCAATAGCAACAAGATAACCGCCGTCACTACCAAAAACACGGTCATGGTCGTAAATAGCGTTGGCAAGCCTTCGATCTTGTCCGCTGAGACATGACCACCGAAAAATGCAGCAACCAAGTTACCCATGGCGATAGAAGCAAAAAACAGCCCCATCATCTGACCTTGCATACCTTTTGGCGCAAGTTTGGTCATCGATGACAATCCTACTGGACTCAGGGCCAGCTCACCAAGCGTCAACAGCAACAAGCTACCGACCAGCCATAAGGGTGATGCTAGGCCAGTCTCATTGGTCAAAATATTTTTTGAGGCGATAATCATCAAGCCAAAACCTGCCGCAGTAATCAACATACCCAGCGCAAACTTGACCATACTGTTTGGCTCGATACCTCTATTACCCAGCTTGACCCAAAGAATACTGACAATAGGAGCGAGCAACAAAATAAACAGCGGGTTTAGCGACTGAAACCAAATGCTTGGTATCTCAAACCCTAAGACATTAAGGTCGGTATAGCGATCAGCAAATAAGTTAAATGAGGTCGGTTGCTGCTCAAAGCTTGACCAAAACAGCGTCGAGCCAATAATCAAAATAAAGCAAATCAACAAACGCAGTTTATCGGTTTTATCAAGGCGCGGTGAGACAAACATCACGGCAAAATAGCTAATCACCACAGCCGCGATGATATAGGTCATATACTCTGCGACCATGCTTGCCTCAAACGGCATGATACCGGTGGCGACCAGCACAATCACAGCCACCAATAATGCCACAAATCCTGCGACCCAGCGTCCGACATTATGATAGCGGTCGTTAGAGCGCTCCCACTCAGCACTGATGCCTTTGGCTTTGGCATAATGGGTCAATGTTTTTTGGGCAGAAAAACGATAGATGAGTAGCGAGATGAGCATCCCCAAACCACCGACCCCAAAGCCGGCATGCCACATGCCCTTTTCTTTAAAGATCCCAACGATCAGCGCGGCCAATAACCCGCCGATATTGATACCCATATAAAACAAGGTAAAACCACTATCACGGCGCACATCACCTTTGGTATACAGCGCTCCGACCATCACCGAAATACAGGTCTTAAATAACCCTGAGCCCAAAACAATACAGATCAGACCGACAAAAAACAGCGTCATACCAAACATCGCCGAAAGCGCGATACATAAATGACCAAGGGCAATAATGATACTGCCCCACCACAGCGCGCGCTCTTGTCCGAGCCAGTTGTCTGCCAGCCAGCCGCCAGGGACGGCCGCCAAATATAATGAACCAGCAAAGATACCATAGATAGCAGAAGCGGTGACTTCATCAAACCCAAAACCACCACTGCCTACCGTCGCCACCATAAACAATACCAATAGCGGGCGAATACTATAATAAGAAAACCGCTCCCACATCTCTGTAAAAAATAGCGGACGCAGCGGCTTTGGATGCCCCATAAAACCGTTTTCTAGCGATTCTAATTCAGCGGCACTCACCCCTGAATTTGCTTCTTTGCTCATAAGATTATTCCTTTAAAGACCACTTTAATAATGACCAAACCCCTATTTATTCAGATAAGCGGTCATGTAGGAGCAATATTGTTTCACCTGTCTATCGGCAAGTAAAGAATTAATTGGTCAATAATTACACAATGGCTCACAAAAAAAATCGCCCTCAGTAACTGAGAGCGAGTATTTGTGGCATTGCCAAAAGACAAATATCAGTCACTATGACAAGATAACTATCCTGTCATAATGAAAAAAGACAGCCCGTATCAAGGGCGTGTCCTCAATTCAATCGATAGCCATCTAATTGGGCTAAAAATGAGGACACGCCCTAGGCAAAAACAGCTTATTGTGCGACAGTTTCACCCGCTTCCACGTCGCCATCCGCTTGCTCTGCGGTTAAATCAGCATCGGCAACCGCCGCTTGGCTTACTGTACCAGAAGCGGTCGCTGTACCTGCTTCTGCTGCTACCACGGCACTATCTGCATCCGCTGGCGTCACAGTCGCATCTGCGGCTGCATCGGGCGCCGCGGCTTCTGCGGTTGCAACATCCGTATCTGCTTCAATAGCCGTGTCTTCAGTCGCCACGACTTCTGCCTCATCAGCGGCGACTGCAGCTTCGGTCGTCTCAGCAGTAATATGCTCGCCCGCTGGACGCAAAAACGCAGAAATACCAATAAGTAAGACAATGCCTAAAAACAAGGCAATGCCGCCTAAAGCATATAACAGCTCTTTTTTTGGATTGTTATTGACGATACCTTCTGACATACCTTATCCACCTTGCACAAAATATTTGAAATATTGACCCATTATATCGCAATTTATAGCGATTTGTTAAAACCCTTAAGTATTTAAAGGATTTATTATGGGCAGTTTTTCTCCATGACTTGAGCGCCTTAGCGTTATCATTTGCTTTAAATGGCGCACCACGACGGGTCCACAGCAAAACTACTTACCCAAGCGCGCTCTTGTCGTTGCCCGCTTGCCCAGATAACTCAATAACAGCAGCAGCGCCACCACAAACAAGACAGGATAATGACCGACACGCATAAACGGTGTGCTGCCTGTCCGCGCTTGTACATCACCGCGCAATACGGTGCGCTCAAACTGCGGGGCACGCTCAACAATACGGCCTTTGTGGTCGATAATGGCGGTGACACCGGTGTTGGTCGCACGCATAAACCAGCGGCCATTTTCGAGCGCGCGCATTTGTACCATTTGTAGGTGCTGTAGCGGGCCTGCCGAAGTGCCAAACCATGCATCATTTGAGATGGTCAATAAAAAGTCTGTACCGATGGCGTTTTTGCGCGTGGTATCAGGATAGGCCACTTCATAGCAGATGGCAGCGCCCAAATTGTGCCCACGCACCTGTAGCGGCGACTGCGCCTCACTGCCGCGACTATAGCTCATAACCTCTTGACTACCTGCAAGGTTTGGCAAAATATCGAGCAGCCCTTCAAATGGAATATACTCACCAAATGGCACCAAGCGCTGTTTTTTGTACAGTCCTTCTGCCTCTGCACCCAGCGCAATCACGCTGTTATAAAATGGCGGATACTTATCTTGAGCTTCATCGAATGCCGCTTCATCCTTATAAGGAATACCGGTCACCCACGTGGTATTGGTGGCTTTGGCCATTTTGACCATCTCATTGATAAAGCCGATCGCATCGGTCTGAAACATCGGAATCGACGACTCAGGCCACAAGATAATATCACGCCCCCACTCACTGCGGGTCAACGTGGCATAAATCTTGAGCGTCTCTATTTGATACTCAGTCAGCCATTTTAAATCTTGCGGAATATTACCCTGAATCAATGACACCGACACATCAGGCGTGCCTTTTGGTTTGGTCCATTGCGGGTTTAGTAGCCACAGTAGTGTACTGAGCGCTAGCAGGGCAATCGAAGCCACCATATAGCCTGCGCGGCGACGCAGTAGCTCGACTAAGCTGCCTGCCAATAATACCGCCACAAAAGACACTGCAAACACACCCGCCACTGGCGCAAGTGACGATAGCCAATACTGCTCTGTAAAGGCGTAACCGACAAACAACCACGGAAAACCAGTAAATAACCACGTCTTCATCCACTCTTGCAGCACCCAAAGCGCGGCAAAAGACAGGGGCTGCTTGCCGACCATCTTATTAAACACCAGCCCCAAAAAGCCATGGAACAAGCCCATGCCCAGACCCATCAGCGCAATCATAATCAAAGCAAGCCACGCTGGCGTATCGCCGTACACATGAATGGAGGTGTAGAGCCAAAACGCCCCCACGCACCACAAGCCTGTACCGTAAGCTTGACCGATCAAAAACGCCCGTTTGCCGCTCATCTGTGGCATCAATAAGGCGTACAATATCGCAGGCGATAGCAATGCTAGCGGCCAGATGTTATAAGGCGCAAGTGCAAAGATAAACACGGCCCCTGCCAACCACGCAATCAATACTGTCAATGCCATGGGTAAGCCCCTTGGCTTATCGGCATTGAGACGTTTTTGTAAATCATGAGTAGACAGGCGCATAGCAGTTATCCAGAACCATATTTTTAAAATAGTAAGCATTCACTTAGCGACGCTTAAATAAAAAGATAAAAAACCAAGCTTAGTTAAAGACCAATCTTGATCAGCGTTCAGTAAAGACTCAGTAAATAAACCCGCCCATGATACCAGCCTACAGCAATTAATGGGTAAAATTGCGTCGCAAAAGCCCACGGCAAGACACAAAAAAACACGACCGCAATCGTGTTTTTTTTATCTATAGACTGGTATGAGGCGGTGCAACGGTGCTGTCAAAAGCCTCCTAGTAGCACGTCTCACTTTATAGCCATTTTATTATAAACCAACCCTATACCGATGAAGCGGCTCATCATCGATCAATGACTGCCAATCAATACCTGCTGATCGGCGTTCATATTGGTCAGCTCTAAGCTATGAATAAAACGCCCTTCGACATCGGTAATGGTGATTTTCCAGTCATCTATTATTACGCTCTCGCCTTCTAAGTCGCCCACGTAGCCGAGCGCTTGCATGACAAGGCCGCCCATGGTATCGACATCGGTATCATCAAAATGGGTGCCAAGCTCATCATTACAGTCTTCGATGACCGTCGAGGCCTGTACACGCCAAGTATGCGGCTTATCAGGATCAGCGATAATATTATTGATATCACTGTCTTCATCAAAGTCATCATGCTCATCGACGATATCGCCGACGATCTCCTCGAGTAAATCCTCCATGGTGACCACCCCTGCAAAGTTGCCAAACTCATCGACGACGATTGCCATGTGCACTTGGGTGCGCTGCAGTGAGCGCAGCAGCGTGTCTGAGCGCGCCGTTTCGCTGATATATAGCGGCTGCCGCACCAGATCTCTGAGACGCTTGCTGTCGATTTTGTCTTCTTGGTCGCGCACCATGTGCACTAAGATAGGAATCAAATCTTTGGCAAGCAAGATGCCGATGACCGCATCATCATCTTGGCTATCAAATACTGGGTAACGCGAGTGGGTGGTGTCGAGGATGATATCCATCACCTCAGCCAGACTTGCGCTTTCGTGCAGGCCGATCACTTGCGGGCGCGGCGTCATAATCTCGCGGACTTGAGTGGCAGGCAGATCGAGCACGCCTTCTAACATATCGACAGTATCAGGCTCTAAAAACTGACGAGAATCCTGTACCAAACGAATCAATTCATCACGGGTTTCGGGGGCGGTCGATAGCCAGCGTTTTAAGCCGCGCATCGACCAACTACTCGGGCTGGGAGTGTCGTCAGACATGATGATATGGTTTAACCTCTTTAGTTAATAACAATGAGAACAGTAAAAAAACCTAGATGGGGATAGAAATAACAAATAAAACAGCCGTTTTATGATTAGGCCATCACAACCACGGCCAAATAATGCCTATAAATAGACCAGCCTAAATTAGCTTCACTTTATCGCATGGCTCACCGACATTCAACGATAAATTCACGCAAATTGTATTGTCAGTGTGTTATAAACTTTGCTATGGTCAAAGCCTTTATTTATCAATAATAAACGCCATGTCCTTACGCTCGTTTTTTTCTCGTTTACGCCGACTATGTCCAACTAGCCTGCCGCGCTCTCATGTTACAAGCGGTCACGGCCAAACAATGACGGACGCCACAAACCCTAAAAAAAAGACATGGCGCTACTATCTTGTCCAGTTGTTTATCATCACCGCGCTGTTATTATCGGCGCTGTGGTTGCTATTAGCGATTTGGTATCAGTTTGGCGTGCGCTCGCTCGTCACTTGGCTTGCGGCCATTATCATCGTTTGCCTGCTGGCAGCCTTACTACGTAGCCGTTACCAGCATTCATCCCAGCACCATACCCTCACAAAAAAACCGGCCAGCACTTGGCTTATGGGTATGTACGCTGCGACTTGGTGCCTCGGGGTTGGCTGGTTTTTTTCTATCGAAGCCAAGCAGCAGCGCGACTGGATGGCAGAGGTCAGCCAGCAAGTCTCCTATGAGCGCGACGCGAGCAACCCTAATATAATCACCCTCAAAAATGTACGTAATTTTGACTGGCATACCGATACAGACGCCACCGAGCGCTGGGACACCCGTACCATTGATATGTCCAAACTCTCGGGCGTCGATGTCACCAACTCATACTGGATGGGGCCACTGATTGCTCATACCTTGGTCAGCTTTCGCTTTGAGGATGAAAGACCGCTTGCTTTCTCATTTGAGATTCGTAAAGAAGCAGGCGAGTCTTTTTCGGCGCTGGCTGGGTTTTTTCGGCGTTATGAGCTTAGCCTGATTGCTAGCGAGGAGCGTGATATTATCTATACGCGCAGCAATGCGCGCGGCGAGCAGGTTTATCTGTTTCCTATCAGCAATTTGCAACAGCATGAAGTGAGGTCGCTATTTGAATCTTATCTAACGGCGGCTGATGATTTGAACGCTAAACCTGCTTGGTACAACACGTTGATTAGCAACTGTACCAATATTATTTTTTATATGGCGCGTATCGTCAGTGGCGAGCGTTTGCCATGGGATTATCGGATTTGGGTCTCTGGGTGGCTGCCAAACTATCTATACGATGTCGGTATGCTCGACGCCAAGCCCAACAGCGGCGCGCAGAATTGGTCGATGGATACTTGGTACGAGCGCACTCATATCAATCCAAAAGTGCGTGGTTTTGATAATTTAGCAGGCAGCAGCGTAGTCAATAGCCGCGAGTTCTCCAAGCAGATTCGTCAGGACATTCCGATACCGCCACTGGCCGACTCTCAATCTAGCGCTGAAGAACAGGCCAAATCAGCGGCTCAAAACTCTGGTGAGTAGTATTACTGCACGTTAAACAAAATTTTCTATCAAAGCAGCATCATACGATTTTTAATAAACTCAACGATCACACGATAGCCAACGAGCTCAGTCAACTCATTTTCTATGCGTTGGCGCTCGGTTTCGTTGGGGGTTGGGCGGTAAATCGTCACATTAATAGTATTGGTCATTGGGCTAAAACCAATACTTTGAGCGTCAGGATAACGCTTTAATATCTCAGGCCACGCTTTTTCTTGCAATGCAACAATCTGCTGATGCGTTTTATCACTAGTGGCTTGGATATAAATAGGAAAAGAGTAGTTTTCAAATTCCTTTTGCTTAAAGTGATACACGTATTTTGGTGGGACGGCTTTAACCTTGGTTAGTGTCGTCACTTTAATAGAAAATTCATCAGGGTCATTATTATCATAATAAACGGCAGCAACATTCGCGCCTAAGTGCTCTGCAATGGCTTCAATCAATGGCGAGCTAATCCCTTGCAATAATAATCGACGCTGCGCCTCTTCAATAGAAACATTAAAATCTTGGGCATAAAACCAAGGCGCGCCATTGCTTTCCTCCTCGGATAAAATATTTAAATAATAATCAGCCAATGGCTTGTCTTCATATTTTTTATCTGCGGCTGCCTCTATCTTTTGCCAATCCACCACAACTGGCGCGTCTAATGTAGGCGCACTCACAGATGTTAATCCACCTTTTACAGGTGTAGCTTGCGCCGTTTGAGAAGTAGAAGAATCGGTCTCAGACAAGTGAGCCATATTTGAGCAGCCAATTGACCAAAAAGCAGCACTGAATATCAAACTTGTTGTACGGCAAACTTTATGCATATTCCAATCCTTAGATCATAACCCTTTATATCAGCAAATAATAAACTACGGCTGTACCCAATTAACCACACGTGTTTCCATTTCTTCATCAGACATACCAGTCTCCGACACACAGCGCCCTGCCACCCCGACATTGGCTGCGCGCATCTGCTGCTCGGTGCGCGCCGCATCGCCAGTCAATAACAAATGCCAGCTTGGGAGCTCCTGCCCTTTATACAAGCGTTTATAGGCACAGTGTGATGGTAGCCACATCATGTTGGGCAGGTTTTCCATCGTGAGCTGAATACAGTCAGGCACATACTCTTGACGCGTGGCATAGTGCTGACAATGACCCGTCGCACAGTCCATCAGCTGACAGGTCACATCGGTATACTCAACCACCGCTTCGGCGTCATCATCATCGATATATTTGATCAGGCAGCAGCTACCGCAGCCATCACACAACGCTTCCCACTCATGATGCGTCAGCTCTGATAAGGCAAATCGCGACCAAAACTGCGGCCGCAAGGTAGCCGCTAGCTCACCATCGCTATCGGCAAACAAGCTTGCATTGGCGGGTACAACAGGCTTTGGCACTGGTTGCGGCGTCGGTGACTGTTCAGCAGTTTGTGATTGTTGGCTGTCGGCAAGTTGGTTGAGCAAATTGAGTGTCATAAAGGTGCAGTAGCATTTTGATAAAGAGCGTTACAGTATTATAGCTGTTTTTGCGAAGCATGGGCGTTAAGGTACTAAAAGTAAGAAAAACGATTTACTATAAATAAAATTCATAACATAAAAAGGGACAGCACTATGTCAATTAAGACGTTTGAACTTATCAGCACCACCAAAAACGGCGTCGAGCTCATCAGCTATGTGGCGCTACCAGAAGACGCATCGGAAGAAAACCCAGCGGCTGGCATCTTGGTCGCACCAGAATGGTGGGGCGTGGTCGATCATCCAAAATCTGTGGTCGAGCGTCTAGCAAAAGCAGGCTATGCAGCGGTGGCAATGGACGTCTACGGTGAAGGCAAATTGACCAGCGATGCGGCGATGGCAAACATGTGGATGGAGCAAGTACTCGCGGACCAAGACATGCTGATGGATCGCTGTCGTCTTATCCTCAATGATTTTAGCGATCAGTTGGCTGTTGATGGTAGCAACTTAGGCGCGATTGGCTACTGTTTCGGTGGTAAAGTCGTGCTTGATATGGCGCGCGATGGTATGCCACTAAAAGCTGTCGCAACATTCCACGGCAACCCATCAGCAAAACAGCCCGCGGACAAAAACTTTACCGCCAAAGTCTTGGTCGCGCATGGCCGCGATGACTCTATGGTATCGATGGAGGCGATAGAGGGTCTAAAATCTGAGCTGGATGCGGCCGATGTCGACTACACTATCGATGTGTATGACAATGCCAAGCACGGCTTTACCAACCCCCATGCCGATGAGCGCGCAGCCAAAAACGACGTCGATCTCGGCTACAACGAAGCTGCCGCCAAGCAAAGCTGGGATAATATGCTTGAGTTTATGAAAAGTAACTTAGCATAGACGGCTATCATGAGAAGGCCACTATCATAGGGCTTTTATAAAACCTATATAAACCGAAAAAAGAGCCGCCGATTTATAAGCGGCTCTTTTTTTAGTTGAGCAGCTTTAGGTACATGATGCTTCTTGTACTCGGACGCAAATCGCGTCATTATCACCTTATCATCAAGCAAATTGAGTGACGAGGATGCTATATTTGTTAATGAATCCGCTGGGCTGGCTGGCTTTTACCATTTTATTCATCATCGCTTCGGTGCTATATATTAGTATCCATAGCCAAATCCAGCAGTTGCGCCGTGAGATGGCAGCGCTACAAGCTGAGCTCAAGCAATATAAAGACAGTATAGACGCTGCATCCAACGCGCACTCTGAGCCATCCTCTCAAGATACAGAGCATCAGCAGACAACGTCACAACCACTCGTGCTTTCTGAGCGGCCAGAGTTGCCAGAGTCAGCAAACCGGCCTTTATCCGAGCTACCTACACCCCCTTTACCCGCAGCTTCATCACTATCGACAGAAAATCGACAAGCCACTGCAACCATAGAGCCTGATGAGCGCTCCTTACCTATCGTCACCTCACTGATTTATTCTATCAAAAGCTGGTTTTTTGGCGGTAACTTGGTCGTGCGTGTCGGGGTAATCGTCTTACTCATCGGTGTGGTGCTTTTGCTGCGCTTACTGAGCGATTATATCGAGATTCCGATTACCATAAAGCTTATTGGTATTGGCCTGATGGGATTGGGACTGGCGGCGTTGGGGATACAATTGGCAAAAAACCGCTTTGCTTATGGCATCACCTTACAGGGCACGGGCCTAGCGACGGCTTATTTGACCGTCTTTTTTTCTTATAGCGTCTATCAGGTGCTCGCAAGCGTGCCGAGCTTTATTGGACTTGGCCTTTTATCAGCTGTCACCATCGGTCTCGCTGTGCGTCAAAACGCCTTACCGCTGGCTTTATTGGCCTTGTCTGGTGGGTTTTTCGCGCCTGTATTGACCGGTGAAGACACCGGCAGTCTGGTCGCCTTATTTAGCTATTATCTGCTGTTAAACGTCACCGTTGCTGTCATTGCTCACTACCGTACTTGGAAAATGCTCAATCTGCTCGGCGTGTTGGTCACCTTTGGACTGGCCTACTATTGGGACGCGACGAACAATCTAAGCGCTACCATTGAGGCGCAGCGCTGGACATTGGTATTGCTGGTGACGCTGCATGTATTGCTATATTTGTTTGTCGTCATCCGCTACGCCCAGCACATCATCGCTTATAACACATTAAATGAAACAGATATCGCCCAGATGACTGTAGATAGTATTTACGGTACAAACCCCAGCACAGATGCCAGTACGAACAACCATACAAAAAACAGCGCAAACAACACCTATGTCTTCCCTATTGATACGGGTTTATTGTTTTCCGTACCGATATTGGCCTTTGGTTTATTTGCGGCGTTGTTAGACGCTATTCCTCATGCGCTGACCCTCACCAGTGCTGTTTTAGCGGTGATTTATTTGGGCATTGGCTGGATATTTGTACAGCGCAGTCAACGATATGCCTTAATCACTGAAGGCATGCTGGCGTTAGGATTTGGATTTTTGGCATTAGTAATTCCGCTGGCTCTCGATGCTGAGTGGGTTGCCTTTGGCTGGTCGGTTCAAGGGCTGGCGTTGGTATGGTTTGGTCGGCGCTCGCTACGCGCATGGTCGGTGCTATTTGGGCTAGGATTACAGCTGCTGAGTATCGCGATGCTGATGATAACTGTGGTCTTTACAATCAAAGATTATCCAACACTGGCCTTGACGATTTCAGCGCTCAGCTACCTCGCCGCCATGTTTGTCTTACGTGCCAGCAATGCCCCTATGGATGACACAAACAGCCAGCGTCACGCCGATCAGACGCTGGTGAAATACGCTAACACATTGGGCATCGGTGAACTCGCGACCAAGCAGTGGCTGGCTTCAATCAATAGCCAAAGTATGGCGTTTCACCTGATGTGGCGCAGTCCGAGGTTGAGCCGTTTTTTGACGTTCACCGCCGTGGTCTGGCTGCTGTATGTATTGGTCATCGATCTTGATCAATGGCTTGCCAACTGGCACATCGCAACGACAGCGCTGCTAGGACTGGCCGCGTTAACCAGCCTTGCCCTTTATTATGCCGTCAATCAATATCGTTCTTGGTTGGAGATTCGGCAGTTTTGTCATGGTTTACTGCTGTTATTGTATGCCACGCTACTGTTTCAATTACCGCAAAGATATGCATTTGATTATCAATGGTCGACCTTTCATTGGTCGATATTTATTACTTTGCTGATAGGCGGGTTGGTCATTGGGCAGTTATGGCTAAAGACATGGCATAAAGCAGCTGAGTTAACACGTTTTGATAGCGCAAGCTGGCTTGGAGCGGGCATTATTGTTTTAGCAGAAGCCATGCATTATGGCTTACCTGACTCAAAAGGTGTCATGACTGTTTTAGTGCCAGTTACCTTTATGTTGGCTGGGTTATGGTGGACACAGCGTCATGCTATGGCTAAATATCATGATGAGCAGTCAAACACGCACTCAAAAGCAGCAACCTCTGCCTTGCCGCTCGCTTGGTTTGATTGGCCTCAAGCACTGTTAGACAGCGCCAAAATCTTTGTACCTATCACCTTAGGCTGGGCGCTGTTTACCAATTTTACTTATGATGGGGTGATTTGGGCCTTGCCTTATTTTCCGCTATTTAATTTATACGATCTGACGTTATGGCTGGTGGTGTTTTATGCCTTGGGCGTTTATCTACTCCGTCAGCCACGTGGTAGCGGTTCGAGAAATCTATTAAAAGCCATTCCTAAAAACGATATGCTACTTATTGTCTTAGCGCTGATTGGCCTTTGGATAGGCTCGAGTATGTTGGTCAGGACGCTGCATGCCTTTATCGGCACGCCATTATGGACTGGCAGTGTATATGGAGTTACTGGCGGCGCGTGGAATAGCGAGCAAGTACAGACGGGATTGACGATTTTGTGGACGCTCATTGCCTTGGTCGCGACCATCAGCGCTAGCCGCTATAGACAGCGCACGCTATGGTTTATGGGCATTGGGCTACTGGGCGCGGTGGTGCTAAAACTGGTCTTGGTTGACTTGTCACAGACCGAGGCGATTTGGCGGGTGATTTCGTTCCTTGGTGCAGGTAGCTTGATCTTGGTCATTGGCTATTTAGCGCCGCTACCACCAGCGTGCAAGGACTTAGTAGACTAGGACGTACTCTCAACCCAATCGATGAGCCTATAGATGGGCCAAACATAAAGACACGCACAAATCTGCATGACAGCCTGCCTGAAGCCTGACATAAAATTGTAACGTGGCAACAAGGCGACTGGATAACATTGGGTGCTGACGCTGGTTGTGTAGTAAACTGAGCATCATAAAAAAGTAGACACTGATGGTCTTATTTTTAGCATTTTTTATAAAAGGTTATGAAAGCAGATGGATAAAAGAGCGAATATTCAGTGGTTCCCTGGGCACATGAACAAAGCCCGTAACGAAATCAAAGAAATCATGCCGCAGATGGATGTGGTCATCGAGGTGATTGACGCCCGTATTCCTTATAGTAGCGAAAACCCCATGGTCGCAGCACTACGCGGCGAAAAACCCGTTATCAAGATATTAAACAAAGCCGATCTCGCCGACCCTGATCTGACCCAAGCATGGATGGCGCACCTTGAGCAGCAAGCGGACGTCAAAGCCATCGCGTGTGACAATAACAAAGCCGATGACGTCAAGCGCATCATCGCTCTATGCAAAAAAATGGTGCCCAATAAAGTTGGCACCGGTCGCCAGATCAAAGCCATGATCATGGGCATTCCAAACGTTGGCAAATCGACTTTGATCAATACCTTAGCAGGGCGTGCAGTAGCCAAAACTGGCGACGAGCCTGCGGTGACCAAGTCGCAGCAGCTGATCAAACTCGATGATGACATCATGCTCTATGACACCCCTGGTATGCTCTGGCCAAAGGTCGAAAACGAAAACTCTGGCTATCGCTTGGCGGCGACCGGCGGTATTCGCGATACCGCGTTTGACTTCGCCGATGTCGCCAGCTATACCGCTGAGTATTTGTTGAGCGCTTATCCTGAGCTGCTAAAAACTCGCTATAAAATTGACGAGTTGCCCAAGACCGATTGGGAGTTTTTTGAAATGGCAGGGCGTAACCGAGGATTTATCAAAAAAGGCGGAGTCGTTGATACCTACCGCATGTCTGAGATTTTGATCAATGAGCTGCGTAGTGGCAAGCTTGGACGTATTACCCTTGAAACTCCAGCGATGATCGAAGCAGAAGAAATCATCGTCGCCGAACAACGTCTAGCGGCAGAAGAAAAAAAGAAAGCCCGCGAAGAAGAAAAGCGCTTGCGCCGATTAAAAACGCGGAAGAATCGGAAGTAGATTTAATAAACGTAAGACCAATCATGTAGAAGTGAAAATTTTCCCGTCAGGCAAAGAAACTAACCCTAGCAAATAATAAAACACCAACCCATGTTTCTTTGCCAATGGTGCAATTACTCTAGCAGCTTCTTGCATATGACTATCTGGCAGCGGCAGAGAGACAGCAAAAGTATTCTGTAGCTGCACATGAGCGTCCGTTGCCCCAAATGCTAATGAAAGCTCAAATGACAAATCACCTTCATGAGCCAGTTGCTGTAGCTCAGTGGCAAACTCGAATATGTTTTCGCTATGAGCGCTGACTTCTACCTCTAGAAGCTGCGGTAGTAATACACCAGCGCTATCATATGAGTCTGGTAGATACTCATCACCATCACCCAAACTTGCATCCCAAACATAAAACAAAGCGTATTCAGTCATAATCAGAGACCATCCCGAATTCTGTGTAACTGCGATTTAGATTAAATGTCTGCTGATACGGTCATCGAACATAATCATAAAGCGATTGAGCGCCGCCGTCCAGTTTCGAATCGGCATTGACCACCTTGACGA
>NZ_CAJHBJ010000033.1:0-24538 GCF_904846595.1 Psychrobacter sp. HII-4
TGAGCAGGCGTAGGCGGGCTCTGGGGTTACTCTCAGTCTTTGAGTGTTTGCCAAAGTCATGGTCTTCTAGGTTATGTATTGGTATAGTCATAAGTGGATTATACTATATATTTTGGGTTTGGTATTAGTTTCAAGCGTTAAAAGTTTAACGATAAATAATGACGCCTATTAACGCGTTATCGTTTCAACCCCATTACTACTCGCCTTTAGCAAAACATCGGCTTGATTGGCGGCAAAGATGCCATTACATACGACCCCAACGATATTATTTAGCTCTTTTTCAAGCGCAATAGGATTGCTGACATCTAGGTCATAAGTGTCGAGAATGACATTGCCATAATCAGTGACAAAGTCCTCACGGTAGACTGGCTCACCGCCCATTTGTGCTAGCTGACGTGCCACATAGGAGCGCGCTTGCGGCAAGACTTCGATCGGTACAGGAAACGATCGGCCTAGTATATCGACGCGTTTGCTCTCATCAACCATACAGACAAACTTATTGGACGCTGCAGCGACGATTTTTTCACGCGTCAGCGCGCCGCCGCCGCCTTTGATGAGTTGCAGATGGGCATTAACTTCATCAGCACCATCGATATAGACATCAAGCTGGCCTGCAAAGTTTAGATCGACAATCTCGATACCCAAAGCACGCAATTTGTCTTCTGTCACCTGTGAGCTGGCAACGGCGCCAGCAAGCTTGACCTGCGGCAGTAGCTCAATCAGGCAGTTCACCGTACTACCTGTCCCTACGCCAAGTATCATGTCATCTTCGATATAACTTAGAGCAGCTTTGGCTGCGGCTTGCTTTTGTGCTTGCTGATCACTCATCATAAATCCTTGACAGAATAAACGTATCGTCTTAAACGTTAAAAAGTTAAAAGGCACGCATATTATAACTGATGCTTGTTAGATATGTCAGCGTAAAACCAATTCTAATAATGAGGACTTCCTACCATAATTGATAACCCATATAAATGCCTTTTAAATCCCAGAGACATGAGGCAACCAAAACACTAACGCTAACAGCGTGGCTAATAATACTGGCGGCGTAATTAGCAGGCCGATTTTCATATACTGCCCCCAGCTGATTTTATAGTCCTTTTCTGCTAAGACATGTAGCCATAATAAGGTTGCAAGACTGCCAATGGGCGTAAACTTCGGCCCCAGATCATTGCCAATCACATTGGCATAAACCATCAGCTCACGAGTCGCTGCCGGTACTTGCGCGCTATCAATAGTCAGCGCGCCTACTAAGGTAGATGGCATGTTATTCATGATAGAAGCCACAATCGCTGAAAGAAATCCCGTGCCTACTGTGGCGATGATATTGCCTTGCTGCCCTAACCAGTTGAGTATTTGAGCACCATAAGCCGTCAGTCCTGCGTTACCCAAGCCATACACCACCAAATACATACCGATTGAAAACAAGACGATTTGCCAAGGCGCTTTACGTACGACGTCAGATACAGAAACAACCTCATCTCGCCCGCCCTGCCACCAGCGGCCTGCAATAGCCATTAATACCAATGCCGCTGCTCCCGTGACGAGGGAAATGGGCACACCTAATGACTCGGTGGCAAAATAAGCAACCAATAACAAAGCAAGTAGCGGAAAGGCGGCTTTAAACACCAGTGGATCTTCGATAGCGGATGCAGGTGCGCTCAGATTGGCAATGGAATATTGTGTTGGAATTTGGCGCGCATAGACTACCCACAGCACTGCTAATGTTGCAATGACAGAGACAATATTGACTGGCACCATGACCGCCGCATAACGTCCAAAGCCGATATCAAAATAATTGGCACTAACGATATTAACCAGATTAGAAGTCACTAACGGCAAACTTGCGGTATCAGCGATAAAGCCCGTCGCTATGATAAAAGCCAATGCCGACGGCGGTGAAAACTTAAGCCGGAGCAAGATAGCGATGACAATCGGTGTTAGAAGTAATGCAGCGCCATCATTGGCAAAAAACGCGGAGATAAACGCGCCCAGTATCACAATCATGGGAAACAACAGCCGTCCCTGCCCATTGCCCAGTCTCGCCACATGGAGCGCCGCCCAACCAAAAAATCCCGCTCTATCTAAGATAAGCGAGATGATAATTAGCGCCACGAAGGTAAAAGTCGCATCCCAAACGATGTCCCATACAATACCGACATCAGATAACTGCACCACACCAAAAGCCAAGGCGACCAAAGCTCCTCCCAGCGCGCTCCAACCAATGCCCAAACCTTTAGGCTGCCATATCACCAAAACCAAAGTCACGATAAAGATAATGAATGCGAGCATGGTACAACCTTATTTGAGCTGGCTTTTTTAACCGAATTGGTTTAACCGGCTTGTTTTAACCGATTTTGTTGAGCTATTTGGTTTAGCCGATTGAATCTATAAAAGACTAAATCGACTTTTGATTGACGCGCTGTGATACTTCCTCAGCACTTTCCACCCGCTCAGAGTACCTATCGGTCAGATAGGCCAAGCGTCCACGAGTGAGCCAAGTGAACTTCACTAGCTCCTCACAGACATCAACGAGACGCAGATATAAGGGCGACATATCCATGCGGTTATCGTCGTTAAATTCTAAAAAAGCCTTTGGAATCGATGATTGATTGGGGATAGTAATCATGCGCATCCAGCGCCCCAGAATGCGCAGCTGATTGACGGTATTAAAGCTTTGACTGCCACCGCTCACTTGCATCACTGCCAAGGTTTTGCCTTGAGTTGGGCGTACGCCGCCCAGTGCAAGCGGTATCCAATCAATTTGTGCTTTCATAATGCTGGTGATGCTGCCGTGACGCTCTGGACTCACCCACAGCATGCCCTCTGACCACTGCGCCAGCTCGCGCAGCTCTTGCACCTTTGGGTGATTGCTGTCAGCATCATCTGGTAGCGGCAACCCTGACGGATTAAACATCCGCACCTCGCAGCCATACCAACGCAGCAGCCGACTTGCTTCTTCAGCCGCCAACCGCGAAAACGAGCGCTCACGTAATGACCCGTATAGGACGAGTATCTTTGGCGGATGACGTGGGTCATTTGGGGCAATCAATGACTCAATATCTATCGGTTGTAATTGACTGGCATCAATATTAGGCAGGTCATCTAACTTTAACGACCCCTCTGCGTGAGGCTGATTATTATTGGCTATTGTCATGATAAATCGTCTCGCCGTCTTCTTTAGTAAAGCTGCTCACTGGATTTTCTAACAATTCAAACACCCGCTCTGAAGGTCGGCATAACGCTGCGCCCTTATCCGTGACCACGATAGGACGATTGATTAAGATAGGGTGCGCGATCATCGCATCGATAATATGGTCATCAGATAGCTCAGGATTGTCTAAGCCCAGCTCATCATTGATGGCTTCTTTGCTACGTAACAGCTCTCTTGGCGAGATATCCATCTTTGCCAATAGCGCAATCAACTCGTCACGGCTCGGCGGGTTTTTTAGATACTCCACCACTTCTGGCTGCTCACCTGACGCCTTTATGATGGCAAGCGTATTGCGAGAAGTACCGCAGTTGGGGTTGTGAAAAATCAAGGGTTTCATAGCGATTTCACCTATTTTTTGAATCTAGTTATTTTTTGAATCTAGTTATTAGGGTGTGCTTTACAGACTGTCTTTTTTATTAGATTTGGCAGCCTCACAGCCGCTTAAGCTATCTATGAGCGAAGCACACAGCTCTGGATGTCCCGCGCAGCAGTCTTGCAATAAAAACTGCACGACCGCCTCCATATGCGACAACGACGCGCGATAGATAATTTGCCGACTTTGGCGTTTTGACACTACCCACCCTGCTCGCGCCAGCACGGCTAAATGCGCGGACATGGTGTTATGCGGCACACGTAGCTGACGGGCTATTTCACCTGCAGGTAGGCCGTCAGGCTCCTGACTGACCAGTAGTTTAAAGGCTTTTAGACGCGTGTCTTGAGACAGTGCGGCAAAGCTTGCAATAGCGTTATTTATTTCCATATGTCCAATAATACAGACATATCAGAATAATGCAATAAGTTTCGTTTATACCCAGTCAGATTACCGCCCTGTTCTATCAGATACCCAAACAAGCTGACTACCTTTTAATCGCCAAACACTCACTCCTGCCCAGTTCAGTATGAAATCACCACAAAACTGCAATTGTGTCTTGCAAGATAGGTAAAATCAGCATAGGCTAATCTATTTCGTTTTTATTGTTATCTATACTTTTTATCCACAATTTTTAGGGGTCATTATGCTATCACACTGGGTACGCGCCATCTTGCAAGCCACCGTCTATGACGTTGCTATTCAAACGCCACTAGAAGCAGCTCCCAAGCTGACCCAACGTTTTGCTAATGATATTCGCTTTAAACGCGAAGACCTGCAGCCTGTCAAATCCTTTAAATTGCGCGGCGCTTATAATCGCATCAGTCAGCTGTCCGATGAGCAAAAAGCGCGCGGCGTCATTTGTGCATCAGCAGGCAACCATGCGCAAGGGGTTGCTTACTCTGCGAAAACACTTAATCTTAATAACATCATTGTCATGCCCACCACTACGCCAGACATTAAAGTCAATGCGGTGAGAGCACTTGGGGGCAATGTCGATCTGCACGGCGACAGCTTCGACGAGGCCAACCGCTACGCGATCAACCGCGCCGAGGCTGAGGGCCTGACCTTTATCCCGCCTTATGATGATGAGCTGGTGATTGCTGGTCAAGGCACCATCGGGCTTGAGCTCACCCAGCAGTGGCGCAACATGGATTATGTGTTTGTGGCGGTTGGCGGCGGCGGCTTAGTCTCAGGGGTTGCCGCGTTTTTAGGTGAAGTTGCGCCGCATGTCAAAGTCATCGCTGTAGAAGCGGAACAATCGGCATCACTCAAAGCTGCTTTAGAAGCCAATGAGCGCGTTAAGCTTGAGCAAGTTGGTCTGTTTGTCGATGGCGTGGCGGTGGCGCAAATTGGTGAGCTGCCCTTTGATGTGGTACGCACACAAAAAAGCGATGGCTCTGGGCCTATCGTCGAGCCAGAAGTCGTGACTTGTACTAACGATGAAGTCTGCGCAGCGGTCAAAGATGTCTTTGAAGAAAACCGTAGTATCGTTGAGCCAGCCGGTGCTCTGTCGGTCGCTGGTATGAAAAAATATATCAAAGCGCATGACTTGCAAGGTAAAAACTGCGTCGGCATCATCTGCGGTGCCAACATGAACTTTGACCGCCTGCGTTATATCGCTGAGCGCACCGAAATCGGCGAGAAAAAAGAAGCCATCTTTGGTGTGACCATTCCTGAGCAGACTGGCGCTTTCTTAAACTTCTGTCGCAGCTTGCAAGGGCGTAATATTACTGAATTCAACTACCGCGCCGATAGTCAAAAATCACCAGACTCGATGGAGCCTGCCTCAATCTTCGTCGGTATCGCCCTAAAAGAGGGCGAAAAAGAGCGACACACCATCAGCAAACAGCTGGCAGATGATGGCTATACCGCTCACGATTTGACCGACGACGACATCGCCAAATCACACATCCGCCATCTCATTGGTGGCCATGCTCATGTCGAAAACGAGCAGCTACTAAAAGTGGTATTTCCCGAGCGTCCTGGCGCGTTGCTGACTTTCTTAGAAAAACTTGGCGATGATTTTAATATTACCTTATTTCATTATCGCAATCATGGCGCCGCTGAGGGTCGCGTATTGGTCGGTCTGCAGGCCTCGATGAGCAACTCGCGTCAACTGCAAGACGCCCTGCTAGATATCGGCTACGAGTGCACTATGATTAATGATAATATCGCCTATCAGTTGTTTTTAAAATAAGCAGGATGTGTCAATCGCCATTGTTTACATAGCTTAGTTTACACATAGTCGATACACTCTAAAAATGTCATAGCGCTACTGGGATGAATTTTGCGCAGCCTCTGGGAACGCAGCACGCAAGTAAAATTTATACCAGTAGCGCGTTTAAATCCATAACAGTTTTACATTCAGCTAACTATAGCTTAGACGACCAATACTTTATGGCACAGTATAACTCTCAACGGCTTGTCTTTATTAAGACGAGCCGTTTTTTATCCTGTACTGTGCTATGATCTGCTGATGGTATCCTTTATTAGATTGACCAATTAGGGCGTTATCGATTGCACCCTCAGACTAAGTTGCTCTTTTAATTTATAAAAAAAGCACCATTTATGATCATAGTTTATTGATATCTATGAGGTTTTGATGAGCAAACACAATAAAAACCATAATCAACCAAGTCATAGCCAGTCAGATATGGCACGCATGCGTATCGATAAATGGCTATGGGCGGCGCGCTTTTATCGTACACGCTCGCTCGCCAAAGAAGCGATTGAGAGCGGGCGTGTGCATTATGCTGGCAGCCGTGTAAAGACCAGTAAAGAGATTGCCGTCGGTGACGAGTTGCAGATTCGTCAAGGCTCCGCCACTGCCATGACCGAAAAAACCGTCATCGTCGAGGCGCTAAGTGCTCAGCGCGGCAACGCCTCGACGGCACAGATGCTATATTCAGAGACCGAGGAGAGCGAAAAACGCCGAGCATACTATGCCGAGCAGCGTAAGCTTGCCAACCTTGCCCGTCCTGATAATAAACCCAACAAAAAAGAGCGTCGTGATTTGCAGCGCTTTAAAAACAAACAACACTCATGATCGAAACCCGAAACATCAAGGACTACCTACTTTAGATATTCTTGGTAAACGTGCTGTGAATATCACAGATGCCACCGTGTTCTTCGCCCTTGCCATTTCATGTATTAACCGTTAGGCTAGGGACTATTTAATCACTGACATGCTAATAAGCCGCATCCCCTATGCTGGTCTTAATGGCATGTTTTTTTGTTATAAAAGGTCATAGTATGCTGATAAAAGCCTGTACCCCATCTTCTGTGTTATTGGTTTGCTTGGGAAATATTTGTCGATCGCCCACGGCCGAAGAGATTTTTCGTCAACAGGCTGCTATAGCTGGTCTAGATATCAAGATAGACTCAGCCGGAACCGGCGATTGGCATATCGGTCACGCTCCTGATACGCGCGCGCAGCGTCATGCCAAACTCAACGGCTATAACATTAGTAAATTAGTGGCTCGGCAAGTGACTGCCGATGATTTTCGTCAGTTTGACTTAATTTTGGCTATGGACACTCAAAATCTAGCGGATTTGCAAGCGATAAAGGACGGGATAGATGAGCCTGAAGAGACCTTAGCAAAACTGGCTTTGTTTAGTGAAGAAGACCCCACTTACGGCGGCGATGATGTGCCAGATCCTTATCATGGCGATGCTGAGGACTTTGAGGAAGTCATAAAACGCATTGAATCAAGTGCACAAGCTTGGATTGAAAGCTGGAAAACATGCTAGCGATAAGGTCCATATTTTTGCTACTTTTATGAGTGGTATCCTTTATAATAACCCCCGTACTAAATAACCCCCGTATTATTTGTTCTTTATCTGCCATATAGGCTACGTTATGACCTTAGTTTCACGTCTTGAGCGAAATGCTCACTTAGCGACTCAGACTCACTCGCCAGCGGACGCCCTACTGCGTCATGCCGTCGATTTGTCTCATCATAACACCATGGCCTTAACCTGTAGCGCTGATACAGTCATCACCTTGCATGACGAAGCGCAGATTGACGCATTGATGGTAGATAAGACAGCGGCCATTAAAGAGCGCCCTCTCTTAATCCTCTCAGGTGGCAGTAACGTGTTACTGCCTGCCAAGCTAGATGCCGTTGTCTTGCAGCCCATGATACGCGGTATCAACGTGGTCGCGCAGACAGACAGTTATATCGATATCGAGGTCATGGCGGGCGAGAACTGGCATGACCTTGTGACTTATACCGTCCATCAGGGCTGGTACGGTCTTGAAAACCTAGCCTTGATTCCTGGTCTAACAGGGGCGGCTCCTGTACAAAACATCGGTGCTTACGGCGTACAGCTCGAAGACCATTTGTTATATGTCCGCGCCTATCATCTGCCTACTCAAACATGGCAGCAGCTGTCAGCGGCACAGTGTCAATTTGGCTATCGCGATAGTATCTTTAAGCGCACGCCCAATACTTGGCTCATCAGCCGCGTGGCCTTTCGCTTGCATCTTCATGAAACCCAAGTACAGGCCAACTATGGCGATGTACAGACAGTAGCGCAGCGTTATGCCGATGCGCAAGGGTATCAGCACCTCACCCCAGCGCATGTGATGCAAGCGATCATCGATATTCGCCAGCAAAAACTGCCCAACCCAAAACAGCTACCCAACTGTGGCAGTTTTTTCCAAAACCCTATTATTCCTCAAGCGCAGTTTACAGCGCTGCAAACCACCTATCCTGACATCGTCGGCTACCCCATGCCAGATGCGATGATAAAAGTTGCGGCTGGCTGGTTAATCGAGCAAGCAGGACTCAAAGGCGGCGGCATTGCACCCATCATGACGCATCAGCAGCAGGCCCTTGTGTTGACCAACCACCAGCCTTATCAGGCGACGCAAAATGATGTAGCCACCGCGCAGCACCATATTGCCCAAGTGGTATACGAAAAATTTGCCATACGTTTATCACGTGAGCCAGTATGGATAAACGCCGATGGCTCGATTGGGTACGATGAGCATGCGGCCTAAACCATCATGGTCGATACGCTTATGGCGGCATTATCTGCGCATGGCTGAGCGTTTGCTAAAGCTGCTTCGCATTATTAATATCACTTTTTTATTGGGCACCACGTCCATCATTTTGCTACTGATTAGCTTATTTACCCCTTTATTTTCTCAAGCCGTCGTCTATATCCTCTCCTTATTACCGCTACCAAACATGCCATCAGCTGCCATGAGCTCACCGCCGACCGCTTATGTGGTATTGGGAGGCGGCTTGACCAATGATCATAACAATCAAATCATTCTCAACAGCTACAGTCTCAATCGTGCCCGAACGGCTGCAACGGCCTATCATGACTTACCCTTACCTATTGTGTTAAGCGGGGCAGAAGCGCCTTGGCTTGGTCAATGGCTCATCGAGCATGGTATTGACGGCCTGATCAGTGAAAATGCCAGCATGAACACCTGCGAAAACGCGCGCTTTACCGCCAAGCGTATCCCGCTGCATCACGTGTATCTGATTACCGATAGCTATCATATGGCGCGTGCGCGCAGACAATTTGCCCTAAATGGTATCAACAGCACCCCACTGATCGCCCCTTTGCCGGTAAGACGCGACTGGCACAAACCTGCGCAGAATTTAACGCACTCACGCCGTGCAGTGTATGAAGTAGCCGCCTACTTGCGCGATGTGATAAGGCCTCAGATGGATTGTCGCCACGCCAATGATGTAAGCGAGCAGCAACTACTGACGCCTAGAGGCAATGTGGCCAAGACAACGCCCAAAGCAGAACAAACCATAGACAACCAAACCATAGAAGAAGAATAGCATTCATATGGTCGCGGCCATGCCATTTACAGTATAAAAACGATACCACTTTTCATTGGATGACTTGATAGCGATGTATCCAAGCTTTAAGCAACCAATCTCTGAATATTTAATTTGTTTGGATTCGACCATACTTGCTGATTAGTTGGCAGCTGCCCAGCCATTAGTAGCAGTAATGAGTGTATAATAAGAGCAGAAACTGCTAAAAAAGAGATCTACCATGCTCAGTATATTTTTATTAATTCCATTAAGCCTGATGCTGTTTGTGGTTGCCATTTGGGCGGTGCGTTATGCGGTCAAATCCAATCAATTTGAGGATTTAGACAATGCCTCTCAGCGCATCATTTTAGATGATCGGCAAGAGCGCCGCCAAACCATGCAGACTCATGAGCGCGCCACTACCCATCAGCAGACTGATGATTCAGATAGCTTATCGGTGCAACCACAAGAGCGCGATAAACTTTGAACAATTAAGGCGTTAGTCATACACGGCTGGTAGTCCTTTGATATGGTGTTATTTGACGATCAGCCCTGTCATATCATTAGACCAACTTTTTACTATTTTTAGGAGTTACCCTATGACCACAGCGTTACTTGTTGCGGCATTACTAATGGGATTTTTTGGCTCACCGCATTGCTTGGGTATGTGCGGCGGACTGGTGACTGCTTTTGGACTGTCGATGAAAGATATTAGCCCAGCCAAGCGCCGCGCTCTTGTCTTTACTTATCATTTTGGCCGCCTGAGCAGTTATGCACTGTTAGGTCTGCTGGCAGGATTTATCGGTACGACGGTATTAGAGCCACTCATGAAAGGCAATAGCTTGCCACGTATTTTACTGGGCGCAGTGTTGGTCTTTGTGGGTGTGACCATGCTTGGCGCGCCTTTTTTGAATAAGCTTGAGCGCTTTGGTATGCGCTTTTGGCAATACCTCAGCCCGCTACGCCAAAAGGTCTTTCCCCTAAATACCTTTCCACGTGCATTGACAGCTGGTCTACTTTGGGGGTTTTTGCCTTGCGGTTTGGTATATGGTGCCCTACTCATGGCGGTGGTGGCTCACAATCCTTTGGGCGGTGCAGCGTTGATGTTTGTTTTTGGTCTTGGCACGGTGCCGATGCTGGTCGCCACCCATGAGACGGTCGGCTGGTTACGTGAAAAAATTGGCCGCTTTCATCTAAGACAGCTCAATGGCGCAATCATGGTGCTGTCTGGCTTGGCTGTCGTTGCTATCCCTATGGTCATGGCAAATATGCACGGTGGACACGGCGGTGGCCATGGGCAAATGGATCATGGTAGTCACTCGGCGATGATGTCTGATGCAGACAGCCCAGCCCATCATGATATGAGCCAAATGGATCATGACATGACGCCAGCAATGGATAGCACAGTCGATCATAGTATGCATGATATGAGTGATGATGCCATGAGTCATCATGCGCACCATGAGCCGTCTTCGTAGACATCATACATTTGACTTCCTCCCCTCCCTAAACGGATGGGATTCCTACTAAAGACGGCCAAGCCCGACCGCGAGAATGTTTTTTGCTCCATTAACATCTCTGTTATGGGTCGTTTTACAAGAACGACAAAACCATTCTCTTATACCAAGACCTGATCTACCTTTCGGACTGTCTTGGCGAGAGCCGCAACACGAGCAGGTTTGGGTGCTGTACGCTTCATTGACTTCGATATAGTGGCAACCTGCATGCTTGCATTTATAATCCAGTTGCCGCTTAATCTCAAACCAACCAGCATCATAGACGGATTTGGCCAGTTTGGATGAAGTGAATGATGTTGATTTAATCTTTCCAACAACGATTAGGCTGTTGGCCTTAACAAGCTTTGATGTGAATCTATGAATCAAATCTCGGCGGGTGTTTTTAATCTTGGCGTGAATGGTTTTGACCCGTTTTTTATTCTTGGCTCTTTGGGCGCTGGCCAGTTTTTCAGCATATTGATGGGTTAGCTTAATGGTTAGAACATCGCCATTACTACTGACCGCTGAATCCTTACAGCCTAAATCAACACCGACTTGGCCAGTACCACACTTAATCTTTGGAAAGTCTTTAACGGTGACACAGGCGTACCAGTGACCACGATTGTCTTGTACTAATTCGCAAGTGTTGATGTTGTACAGGGCTAGGTTATAGCTATCCCACAGATCAATGGTCAGCTTTTTACCCTTAGCAAGGCTTAGCTGAATGTTGGATTTAAGGCTTTTCTTGCCTGATTGACGGGTTGCTAAGTGCTTAATGGCTGTGTTTTTAAAAGGAATCCAGCCCAAACTTCTTCTCTTGGCCTTTGGGTTGTTGGTGCGCCAGTTGAGTTTGGCTTTTTTGAATTGTTTACGAGCCTTGGCATGGGTTTCAGAGATGGCTTGTAGGGTTTGGCTGTGCAAACTCAGGTATTCACCCGCCCCTTTAGTGTAAGCGGCCAAATCATAGGCTGAAAAGAATTTGCCTGTGCGCTGTAAATGTTTAAAACTTAATTCATTGACGTAATTCCAGACAAAATTAACTGACCCAGCCAAGATATTAAGCTGAGTGGCATGTTTGTCTTTGATGCGTAGCTTGAGCGTTTTCATGGAGTAATTATGATCTCAATGGGTTTAGGTATCAAGGGGTTCACCATACTGGGCGACAACGGCTGACGCCTGATATCCATGCCCTAGAAGGACGTGGTTTTACGGCGTTAGATGATAAAAGTATCGACAGCTAAGACGCGTCTTGATTTCGACATCATCGTATTTTACTAAGACACTTTAGCCAAAAGCCCTTAACCTCACCACTGAGATTAAGGGCTTTTTGTATGAGGGCGTATCCTCAATTTAATTGCTAGGGCGTGTCCTCAATGCAATCGATAGCCATCTATAGTGAGTTCAGTATAAAAACGATACAGTGGGACTGGGATAAATTTTATGCAGCATCGAGCAGCGCAGGCACAGCACGCAAGGAAAATTTATACCAGTTCCACGTTGACATATAATGTATCTGTTTTATTGAGAATTGACTATAAATGAGTTAGAAATAAGGGCACGCCCGAGTCTAGACAACAAATACCGCCCTACTCTTGCCACTGCTCTAACGCAAATTTTGTATCCAGATGCTTTTCTAATGCTGGGATATTGAACGCATCATCTTCGCTGACAAAGCTAATACTAATGCCTGTCTGTCCAGCACGGCCAGTACGGCCAATACGGTGTACATAATCATCTGGTTGATCAGGCAAAGTATAGTTGACCACATGGCTGATATCATCGACATGAATCCCGCGACCTGCGACGTCTGTGGCGACCAAAATAGCAGCATGACCGTCTTTAAAACGCTGCAAATACTTCTCGCGTTTTTGCTGAATCACATCACCCGATAGCATGACGACTTTATGAGATTGGCGCAGCTTATGATAGAGGCGTTTGACTTGGTCTTTACGATTGGCAAATACGATAACTTTTTCGACATCGCTATCACTAATAATGCGCTGCAAGGCCGCCAGCTTTTGATCTTCTGTCAATAGATAAAAGTGCTGATCGACCAGCTCACTGGTTTTGTGCTCAGGCTCGATCTCAACGAATTGCGGCTCATGCAGCCAGCGATACGCCAAGTTCATCACATCTTGGTTGAAGGTCGCGGAAAAAAGAAGACTCTGACGATCAGTATTGGCAGGCATGCGCCCGACCAACCGCTTGATGTCAGGGATAAACCCCATATCCAGCATACGGTCTGCTTCATCGAGCACCAACACCTCAACGCGATCCAAAAACACCATGCCTTTATTGGCAAGATCAATCAGACGCCCTGGCGTCGCTACCAAAATATCCACGTACTGACGCTCAAGCTCATGCTGCTGGGTTTCGTAATTGGTGCCACCCATGATACAGACGCTATGCAGTGAGGTGTATTTGGTAAAGGCAATACAGTCATCAAATATCTGCTGAGCAAGCTCGCGCGTCGGTGCCATCACTACCGCACGTGGCTCTCCCAAATAACGCGCTTCGTCACTAGCAAAAGGCCGTTTTAACAACGCTTCCATAATGGTCAATAAAAACGTGGCCGTCTTCCCTGTCCCTGTTTGGGCTTGGCCGATTGCGTCTTGATTGGCCAAAGTATGCGGCAGTATCTTTGCTTGAATGGGTGTCAGCTCGGTAAAACCCAAATCACTGACGGCACGTAGGGTCGGATTTGATAACGGTAAATCCGTAAACTTCTTAAAATTACTCAAAAAAATATCCTTTTAGACAAATCACTTATTATAAATAATCAGATGCTAATCGCTGATGAATGACTCACTCGCCATCTTCTTAAAGCCCTATATTTGACAGCCCATATACAGTGCATCGCGTAAGCACAAAAAAAGCCAAGCCCGACATCGTATCTTACCCATGCCGATTTTTTTAGCATAGGTAAGACCAGACGGGCTTGACTCAGTAGTATATCAGTAGTTTGTACAGACATTATAGCGAAACCGCCGTAATGACTGGATAGATTACTCTTCTAGTTTTCTGACTTCTTCAGCCTGAAGGCCTTTTTCACCTTCTACCACACTGAACTCAACCTTTTCGCCATCTTTTAAAGAACGATAGCCATCACCTTGAATCGCACGGAAATGGACAAAAATGTCTTCTCCGCTGTCACGTTGAATGAAACCAAAGCCTTTTGAGTCATTAAACCACTTAACGATACCTTGCTCACGAGCTGACATAATATTACTTCCTAAAAAAGTCCGCTTAGCCCCAACTTCCTTTGCAACATTGCATATAAACGGGGTCTAAGATTGTGAAATCAAAAACTTAAGAGTACTGTTCTAACCACTATCTTTAAGCTCAGCCTTTGAGTAGGCTTATCCTATCGATAGTAACAAACGGCAATAGCAACAAACTTGCAAGAATTGTTGCATAAAAAATATCATAGCACGGGTTTTTAGCAACATAAAGACTTTTAACTTGCTTTTTGCCAATAAGAGACATTTTTGCCGTAATTTTTTTATCGTCCGCGACCTAAGCTGGTATGATTAACCGATTTGATAACTAAAGAGACCACTATGTCCACCACTTCTTCTGTCGCCGCCGTCCACTCTCTTGAGGCCAATCGCTCAAACACGCTTTCTTATAAATTATTGCTGGTCAACGGCGTCAATCTAAACTTACTCGGCAAACGTGAGCCTGAAATATATGGGCACACCACACTGGCAGAGATTGAAAAACGTTTGATCGCTCGTGCCGCCGAGCATGGCGTTGAACTGATATGCATCCAATCCAACCACGAAGGCCAACTCGTGGACGATATCCAGCACTACGGACTGCTTGCCGATCCAGCGGCGCAAGTTGATGCGATCATCATCAACCCTGCCGCCTTTACCCATACCTCCGTTGCCCTACGTGATGCACTATTGGCCACCCAAAAGCCCTTTATCGAGGTACATTTATCCAATATCCATGCGCGTGAGCCTTTTCGCCAGCATTCTTACTTAAGCGATATCGCGGTGGGTGTGATCTGCGGTTTGGGACAGCAAGGGTATCAGATGGCCCTTGACTACTGGTTGACCCATACCTATTTGGTCAGCCAATGACTAAAAGACGCCTGCGTTTTACGCGCTCGCTAAAAAAGTCGTCATACAAGGTTACTTTTGGCACACTAGTCAAACAGCAATCACTTGATTAAAATAATAAAATAACAGATGAGAACACAATCCACTACAAGGTGATATGAATGGCAAAAACCTCCGGAAAACGCTTTATGAAGCTTGCTGGTATGACAGCAAGCATCGCCGGTAAAGCCGCTAAAAACTCATTTAAACACCTATCAAGCGATGAAGAAAAGCGCCTGCAAGCCCGCTCAGAGCTGATGCAAGATGTGGGGATTCAAATCGCTGAGACCTTGGGTGAGATGAAAGGTGCGGTGATGAAAGTGGGACAAATCGCCTCGCAATATAAAGACGTGTTTCCACCTGAGGTAGCAACGGCGCTAGAAAAACTCCAAAAAGACGCGCCGCCGATGCCATATACTCAGATACGCGCCCAGGTTGAGCGCGAGCTAAAAGTACCAGTAGCAGAATTATTTAGTGAATTCGAAGAGACGCCGTTTGCTGCCGCTTCCATCGGGCAAGTCCATAAAGCAACCTTGAAATCAGGTCAGAGAGTCGTCGTCAAGGTTCAATACCCCAATGTCGATGAAAACTGCGACAGTGACCTCAAACAAGTGCGTATGGCGCTTAAAATCGCCGGCGTACTCAATATGAGCAAACAGTTGCAAGAGCAGCTGTTTCATGAAATACGCCAAAGCCTGCACGATGAGCTAGACTATATTAAAGAAGCACACAATCTGCGCGTGTTTGGGGCGTTTCATGCAGAGGATACGGGTATTATTATTCCCAAGGTCATCAGCAGCCACTCAACCAAGCGAATCTTGACACTGACAGAAGAGATGGGCGAGACGCTCAGTGTCGCGGCAACATGGGATAATGATATCAAGCAAAAAATCGCCAAGCGTTTGTTTCATTTTACCGCAGGCCAACTGTTTGAATTATACCGTATGCACTGCGACCCACATCCTGGCAACTTTGCCTTTCGGGAAGATGGTAGCGTCATCGCCTATGATTTTGGCGGCATTCGTAGCTATAGTGACAGTGAGGTGCAGCTGTTTAAGCGCTTTGCCCAGCATGCCATCAAAGGTGATGTCACCGCGCTTGAGCAAGACTTAATCGCCCTAGATATCCGCCGCGATGATGACAAACACATCCCAGGTGAGTTTTATGAAACGTGGCTGTCTATCGGGCTAAAACCTTTATCCATTTCGCCTTATCATAAAGGCGCTTTTGATTTTGGCAACAGTCAAGTACATCATGAAGTCATCACACAGATGCGCACTTCCTTAAAGTATTTTGGTCAGTTTCAGCCGTCTGCGATGACCATGATGCTGGACCGAACGGTATCTGGCCAATATTGGAACTTGGTCAACCTAGGCGTGATTATCGACTTATCACCGCTCGTCGATGACTATTTGACTTCCTTCCCTCCCTAAAGTGAGGGGATTCCTACTAAAGACGGCCAAGCCCGACCGCGAGAATGTTTTTTGCTCCATTAACATCTCTGTTATGGGTCGTTTTACAAGAACGACAAAACCATGCTCTTATACCAAGACCAGATCTACCTTTTGGACTGTCTTGGCGAGAGCCGAAACACGAGCAGGTTTGGGTGCTGTACGCTTCATTGACTTCGATATAGTGGCAACCTGCGTTCGCGCATTTGTAATCCAGTTGCCGCTTTATTTCAAACCAACCAGCGTCATAGACGGATTTGGCCAGTTTGGATGAAGTGAATGATGTTGATTTGATTTGACCAACAACGATTAAGTTGTTGGCCTTAACAAGCTTTGATGTGAATTTATGGATCAAGTCTTGGCGGGTGTTTTTAATCTTGGCGTGAATGGCTTTGACCCGCTTTTTGTTTTTAGCTCTTTGGGCAATGGCCAGTTTTTCAGCATATTGATGGGTGACTTTGATTTGTAACTGATCACCATCACTACTGACTGCTGAATCCTTACAGCCTAGATCAATACCGACTTGGCCAGTACCACACTTAATCTTTGGAAATTCTTTAACGGTGATACAGGCATACCAATGGCCGCGATTGTCTTGTACCAATTCGCAAGTGTTGATGTTGTAGAGCGAGAGATTATAGCTATCCCATAGGTCTATTGTGAGCTTTTGACGGTTAGCTAAGCTAAATTGCAGGGTGCTTTTTAAAGACTTTTTACCGCTTTGGCGCGTACTGATATGCTTAATCGCGGTCTTTTTAAAAGGAATCCAGCCTAAGCTTCTTCTCTTAGCTTTTGGGTTGTTGGTACGCCAGTTGAGTTTGGCTTTTTTAAACTGTTTACGGGATTTAGCGTGAACCTCACTAATCGCTTGCAAGGTTTGGCTGTGCAAGTTTAAATACTCGCCACTGCCTTTGGTATAAGCGGCCAAATCATAAGCTGAAAAGAATTTGCCTGTACGCTTAAGGTGTTTAAAACTAAGCTCATTGACGTAATTCCAGACAAAGTTGACCGCCCCAGCCAAGATATTGAGCTGAGCAGTATGTTTGTCTTTGATGCGTAGCTTGAGCGTTTTCATGGATTAATTATGATCTCAATGCAGCTGGGTATCAAGGGGTTCGCCATACTGGGCGACAATGACTGACGCCTGATATTCACGCCCTAGAAGGACGTGGATATCAGGCGTTAGATGATAAAGCTTTGACATCCTCCCCGCCCTAAATGTGCAGCGCATGCCCGCAGCGATCACAAAAGTCGGCACCGACTGCATGCCCAAACTTACCACAGTTTGGACAGGTCACAGGGTTGAGCTGCGGGCGCATATTACGCGCCAGCTCCGAGGTAAAAATCCCTGTCGGCACAGCAATAATAGAGTAACCTGTAATCATGACCATGGTTGCAATGGCTTGACCCAGCGGCGTTTTAGGCGACATATCACCATAGCCGACCGTGGTCATGGTGACAACCGCCCAATAGATGGACAGCGGAATACTGGTAAAACCATTCTCTGGCCCCTCGACCACATAAATGATCGAGCCGAAAATCGTCACCAACAGTACCAAAGATAAGAAAAACACAGTGATCTTTTGTTGGCTGGTGCGCAGCGCTGAGGCCAAAAACCCCGCTTGCTGCATATAGGCTTTGAGCTTGAGGACACGAAACACACGTAAGATACGCAACACACGTATCACCAGCAGATACTGGACGCCGACAAACATCAAGCTTAGATAGCTTGGCAACACCGACAATAAATCGACAATACCAAAAAAACTAAAAGCATAGCGCAAACGATTGGGCGCTGAAAACAATCTCAGCGCATACTCAATGGTGAACAAAATGGTAAAAAACCACTCTGCGTACGAAAACAATATGCCATACTGCAAGCGCATATAGAGCACACTGTCGAGCATGACCACCGCCACACTCGCCAAAATCGCAATCAACAACACAATATCAAACAGCTTACCCAAACGGGTATCAGTCCCTTCGATAATAATATGAATGCGGTTACGCAAATGGGTAATGGCTTCAGCGGTTGGTTGCTTCATAGAGTCAGTAACATCATAGAGTCAGTAGCGCTATCAACCCAAAGGCGACAGGCTGCCAATGAATTAAAATACGCAGGATAAGGGCAAGTTGGTCAAAAGACACAAAACTGGTTTATAATATTGCTCACTTATAGCAATCAATACAATCTATAAGTTGCCACAGTGTAACAAAAAAGCACTATCAACGACATACAAATCGTTCATGTGCCAGTAGTTCTACTACCTTGAATAGACAGACCAATCATATAATAAAAACAGATGATGTAGTAATAAATGGTTGTTATTCACCGTTTTTTCGCTCAACCAATAACACGCAAAACTTAAGGATGTCATATGGCAGGCCATTCAAAATGGGCAAACATCAAACACCGTAAAGCTCGTCAGGATGCGGTAAGAGGCAAGGTATTCACCAAAGTGATTCGGGAGATCGTCTCAGCGGCCAAACAAGGTGACCCTGATCCTGATAAAAACCCTCGCTTACGTGCCGCTATCGAAAAGGGTCTATCGGTGAACATGACCCGCGATACCATCAATCGCGCTGTCGATCGCGGCACAGGCGGCGGCGATAACGAAAACATGGAAGAAGTCAGCTACGAAGGCTATGGCGTCGGCGGCGTGGCAGTATTGGTCGAGACCATGACCGACAACCTCAATCGAACCGTCAGCGAAGTCCGTCATGCTTTTACCAAACATGATGGCAATCTTGGTACCTCAGGCTCAGTGGCTTATCTGTTTACCAAGCGCGGCGAGATTACCTTTAATGATACAAGCTTAGAGGACGAAGTCATGATGGCGGCGCTGGATGCTGGTGCCTTAGATATCGAAAATAATGGCGAGAGCTTGATGGTCATTACCGAGTGGGAAAGCTTTGGTCAAGTCAAAGACGCGCTCAATGCCGCAGGTTTGGTCTCTGACAATGCAGAAGTGACCATGTCACCCTCTACCACCGCTGAGATAGATAACGTCGAAGATGCCGAAAAGGTCATGAAAATGATCGACATGCTCGAAGACATCGACGACGTCCAAGAAGTCTATAGTAATGTGAGCTTCTCCGCTGACGTCATGGCACAGCTTGAAGGATAGCCAGCTTAATAACTAACCCCAGTTCGGGATAAGCCACATTGTAACTCATTGATACTATTTACAATGTAGCCACCTGCCCTTGCTGAGGCATATTTTTGATGGTGGGTTTATAGGGAAACCAGCAATAAGCAATCAAACCTGACAGCAAGTTTGTAATAAAACCGGTGACACTACGATGGCGTGAATGCTCAATCTGACACAAGTTTTTCAGCTCCCCAAACACCGTCTCAACCAAAGAGCGATGATTGAGTAGCGCCTCATCTATCGGCTTGAGTACTTGCGGTTTCATATTACGCCGAAGTTTCGTTATCAGCCTAGTATCACTGTGTTTTGTGAGCCACTCGTTCAGTGCTTTACTGATGTAGCCTCTATCACCGAATAGCTTACCAAACAAAGGGGTTGCCATATCCTTAACAGGCGCTCTGTCATAGGTATTACCCGCAGTGACTTTGACGGAGACCAGCTCGCCCTTATGATTGATAATGGCGTGCAGCTTAAAGCCGTAAAACCAACCCATGCTACTTTTACCTCGGGTTGCAAGTCCTTCAAAGACTTTATGACGGTAAATACGCTTGTTATGACAAACCGCTATCTTAGTGGAATCAATGTAGCTGATACCCGTGCAGTCGCCCATCATGCTTTGCAAGTAGGCACATAAAGGCATGATACTACGCGGCACAAGCTCTATAAATCGCGAGTAGCTCGGCAGATTTGGAAACGCCCGTTTCATCATGCCGAGCATGTGATGATAGTAAAACGCCTTAAACTGTCGATAACGTAATTGATGAAACAGTATCAAGACCGTCATTATTTCTGCTATACTTATCTGGCAGGATCTTAGCCTCTGACTGCCCGTTGCGATTAAGTGAGCGTCAAACTCAGGTTTGAATTGCTGATAAAAGTCGTCAATATGGCAGTATAGTTCGGTTAGGTTGTCCATGTAAGAAGTCCTTATTGCTTAAGTGGTCTTGGTAAACTTACTTTAGCAATTTTGGGCTTCTTTTTTTATCTTTTTTTGAGCGCTTATCCCGAACTGGGGTTAAAGAGCTATCCTCTTACTTACAGTAAGTATTGAACAGCACACCTACTGCCTCACGAGGAATATGATCAGTCCAACCTTCATCGCCAAGTCCAGGCCCATATTTACCACCAATTGCCATAGAATCTTTTAAACTGATACGCTCGTTGTCACCTCTTTCAATATATGAATTGCGAGGGTTTTGACAGTTAAGGAAGACTAGGTCTTCAAATTCTTCACTGGGAAAGGCATAACCAGCACCTCTAACGTGAGCTAATGCATATTTTACTTTGCCATTTTCTTTAATAATCGTATGCGGACTCGTATAGTACGCCTCATTTTTGATCTCAGGTGAGCTTTCCCAAATTTTTGTCATTTCGGCATTAGGTTTTTCTGCTTTACCAAATTCGGCATAAGAGTAAACGTCTATGTAAGGTACTTCATCAGGGTATTTGTTTTCATACAATGTGGCATCAGCGCTGACTTGACTACTTAATAAACTAATCCCTAAAACAGCAAGGCCAGTAATCGATTTTTTCATAACAACGTCCTGTATTTAATTTCTAGATCGAGGGTTCCCAAACGTTAACGCTACATGATAATAGATTATTGTTTAATAGTGTGGGGTTTTTTGATTGTTTTACAGCATAACAACGTCCTGTATTTAATTTCTAGATCGAGGGTTCCCAAACGTTAACGCTACATGATACTAGATTATTGTTTAATAGTGTGGGGTTTTTTGATTGTTTTACAGCATATTTGGTGTACCCATATTTGGCCTTAATTCCTTGGCAACATCAGCAATCAACTGACGCGAACACTTAGCCATCACTTGTATCTCAGAGTAACTGTGCCCCGCTTTTAATAGGCTTACGACGATTTTACGCTTCTTAGTATCCTTCCTACGGCCTTTATATTTGCCTTGAGCTTTAGCGCGTGCAATACCTTGCATCTGACGGTTGCGACGATCCTCATAATCTTTTCTAGCAATGGCAGCTAACATATCAAGCAGCATCGAATTAATAGCTTGCAAAACACTATCCATAAACTCAGAGCTATTTGCTTGCTGCAGAGCCATGTAGGAGGTTGGCAACTCTTTTGAGACCACAGAGACGCGTTTGGCTGACAGCTTTTGCTTGAGGGTATCCCAGTTGGATGGATTGAGCCTTGCTAAGCGGTCTATCTGCTCAACCAAAATCACGTCACCATCATGAGCATCATCTATAAGCTGCATCAGCTTTGGTCGCTCTAGCGTAGCCCCTGACTCACTCTCAATATAGAAGGCGGCTATCTTATGGCCATGCTCTCCAGCAAACGCTATGAGTTCACTTTTAGCACGCTTGGCATCTTGTTTTCTTTGGTTGACGCTCGTAGATACGCTCTGATAAACATAAACACCTAAAATAGTCTGTTATAAATGGTTCCATTATAGCAGTCTATTTTAAGTGGTCTATTAACGATTTCTTAGGTCTATTGGAGTGGTTCCTCTAGGGTATACCGCTATAAATCTGCTTGAATGCTGATTAGATACCATAACCGTAATTGCGTCTACGAAGCAGACACCGTATTATTATACAAAAGTTGGGCTTACACAGCGTAATAGCAACGCTTAAACCAGTTTAAAAACAGAGCTTAGTTCTATGAGGGAATATAAATAATGACTAAGATACCATCAGCAGGTTCTAAAGATACGGTACTCATGGCAATTAGTACTGGACCCTCATTCAATTATACTTCACATAAAAAAGATGCTGTTGCTGGTTATACCTTGTACTCATTTATCGATAATGCAGAGGCGACAGCCGAACATACCTTTTTCAACGGTCAGCCTGCTTATCTGCTGGATCAAACCACTCAGCCCAAATGCTTCGGTGATGCAGCGGGTAGAGGGGGCGGTGTTAGATCGGGTACTGTAGGGGGTGAGGTCAAACCCACCTCAGGATCTAGCACGATATTTATCGAAGGCAAGGCGTTGATAAGAGAAGGTGACACTTGCACGATGAACAACGGCAATGTCAAAGGGAAGTATGTCACGGTAGATGCCGCTCAGGCTGAGCAAATCATGGCGCAATGGGCTGATAAGTCCACTGAGCAAGCTTTAGCAGACGGTGGGCTTTTGGCGGATTCGGAAGGAGGTCTTCTTTCTGGTATCGGTCCCTCTAATCAGGATATAAGCGACTTTACGGGGATATCAAGGGATAAAATAGATGCAGCTGGAAATACGGCAGCAGGGTTTAATCAAATGTGGACGTTTGGCGTATCAGATGTTCTTTTTGGCGCTCCTGATCCTAATAAAGTAAGTACAAAAGCGGGTCAAGTAGCTGGAATGGCAGTATTATCTTCTACTGGCGCAAGCTCAGCCTCTCAAGCTAGTAAAAGCGTTCAAGCGATAACTAAGACAGCAACTAGAGGTTCAGTTAGAACTTTTCATAAAGTGACTGGTCATAAGCACGTTTCAACAGGTAGAACGCAAGCATCGAATGTGACAGAAAGAATGGCAATGAATGAGATTAAATCTAACCCTCAAGGCAAAACCTTAAGAGGTATTAAGATGAGCGATACTAAGAACGGTTTACATACAAAAGATGGATGGGTTAAACGCTCACAGGTTGTTAAAACCTCTAAAGGAAAAGTAGAAGTGCATTATGCGCATAACACTAATACAGGAAAAAACGTTGACTTTAAATATAAGAACCCACCACTCAAGGACTAATCCATGTTTAAAGAAGAATTGATAAAATTCCTATTATCCACTGAGAACTTCAAAGAATTAGACGAATGGTATATATCCGACTTTGACGATAAACATGTCCATGGTATTAGCTATGAGCAAGGCTACCCTATGCTGATAGATTGCTGTGAGGTTTGGATGCAATACCCTCAAAATACTTTTGAATTGATAAATATTATGAGTAGCATAAGAAATATGATATCGACTAACACGTTTCCAGAGATTTTTATTGAGAATAAAAAAAATATATTAACCATCTACTGTGATACTGAAAAAAGGGTTCGAGATCAAGTTAATAAAGTATATGAAGGTGAGGGTATTGAACCACAATTGATTCAAAAATTCATATCATCAGGTATTGAAGATGAAAAGCTTATGTTTGCCGAGCTTTTCTATCGTTCTAATATTGATTGGTTTGATGGTTAATAGAGAATTACATAGTTGCATAATATGCGGTTATTATGACGAAGAGTTTTTGCCATGGGGACTTGATGGTGAGTTTCCATTATATGAAATCTGCCCTTATAGAATAGTTGTAGGAAAATAACTTTAAAAATAAAGACTACCATAAATAAACTGAAGGATTTTTAGATGCATTTCCCCAAATGGACAAGAAAAACAAAAACTTTAAGCAGATTAGAAATTGTCTTTATTCCTCCTTCAATAGCATTAAGTATTTTATTATTGACAATTATTTTGTCTGGTTGCAATAACCCTGCACATGGCCCTCCTATTGAAGGAGACGTTGAGATATCTAATAATAGTAAGGGGGATCTGTGTTTCACACCACTATTTGACTCTGCCACTATTATGGATAATCATACAGATTTGAAGCATATAAAAATGACAGATCTTGATCTCTTAGATTTGAACGCAGACGATGAATATTCTAAGATAATAAGCATCAAGCCTTTAAATAAGAAGTATTTTATTTTAAAAAATGGAGAAACAGTATGTTTAAATTCTGATAATCCTGAATTAGAACAAATAGTCTATTCACCTTTAAACGAACAAGATTTACTAGTTTCAATTGGGGGGCTAGATGATAAAAAGGAACTTATTATAAGCTTCCAGAAAGAGTTTAAATATCCTTTTCTACCTAAGTAATTGAGGGCGTTCAAAACTCTGTGTCAACTAAATTAAAGGCGCATCACCGAATCTAATCGACCAGGGAAATAGATAGACAGCTGCATCATCGTCTGTCCCCAATTACGAATCGGCATCGTCCACTTGGC
>NZ_CAJHBJ010000034.1:0-22488 GCF_904846595.1 Psychrobacter sp. HII-4
TTGGTTATTGAGTCTTTTTCCACCTAAAAACTGCCGTCTGCAAGCGAGACATTGATACTGCTGTTTGCCAAGCTTGCGTCCATTCTTCTTGGTGTGTTTATCACGACAAAAAGGGCAGTTTTTTGATCCATGGCGTTGATTCCTTGCAAATATAGACAGTATATAGCGTTAGACCATACGCCAGCATGAAAAATGTCCATTACACCTCACTTAACAATAAGAGACAGAACCCAAAAAGCCACCTCAAACACGATGAGATGGCTTTTGCAGAGCGCTGAACCAAAAGACTCAGTTTGCTAAAACACCAGCTGGTTAAAGCACCAATTTTTTGAAACATCAGCTTGTTAAAACATCAGCTTGTTAAAACATCAGCTTGTTAAAACATCAGCTTGTTAAAACATCAGCTTGTTAAAAAATAGTTAGCGCAGTTTTAGCGTCATTAGCCCTAAGATGACAAGGATAATGGCAATAATCCAAAAGCGTGCCACCACTTGTGTCTCTTTCCAGCCAATCTCTTCAAAATGATGATGCAGTGGCGCCATACGAAAGACGCGTTTTTTGCGCAGCTTATATGAGCCAACCTGTAGCATCACCGACAGCGCTTCTGCGACAAACAAGCCACCCATAATGGCAAAGGCAATCTCTTGACGAGTCATGACCGCGATGGTACCGAGCATCGCGCCCAGTGCCAATGCTCCGACATCACCCATAAATACTTGGGCTGGATGGGCGTTAAACCACAAAAAGCCCAAGCCTGCCCCAATCATCGAACCACAGACAATGATGACCTCAGAGTTATAAGCGATATAAGGCACATGCAAGTAGTCAGCAAAACGCACATCACCTGAGACATAAGCCATCGCGCCCAAACCTGCCGCCACCAGCACCACCGGCAAGATGGCCAAACCATCCAAACCATCGGTTAAGTTGACGGCATTAGAAGCGCCATTAATCACAAAATAGGTAAAGATAATAAACCCAATACCAAAAGGTAGCGCGGAGAAAGGAATGATCCAGTTTTTAAAGACGGGCAGTAGTAAATCCTGCATCTCGCGGGTGGTGGCGATATCTGGCTGCAGCGTGGCGATATAGTACAGCGACACCCCAACAAATAACGCACCCATTGACAGCCAAAAGTACTTTTTGCGAGCGATTAGGCCTTTGGGGTCTTTATACTTAATCTTTAGCCAGTCATCAGCCCAGCCAACCGCGCCAAACACCACCATCACGACCAGCAAGATCCACACATAAGGATTGTCTAAGCGCGCCCATAGTAAGGTCGACACCCCGATAGCACTGAGTATCAAGACGCCGCCCATGGTCGGTGTGCCCGTCTTGGCCAAATGCGACTGCGGTCCATCATTACGGATGGCCTGCCCATATTTGAGCGTACGCAAGTGGCGAATAACGCGGCCACCAAACATCATGCTAAAGACTAAAGCGGTAATGACCGCCAATAACGCGCGTAGCGTCAACGAAGAAACCGCAGAAAACGGTGTATAATACTGGCCAAGCCAGCCAAACAACCAAACTAACACCGCCTACTCCTCGACTAGCGCATTGATAAGGGTTTCCATTTGCATAGCACGTGAGCCTTTGAACAGCACGGTACAAGGCTTAGCCTGCTGCGCTTGCAAATACGGCTGTAAATATGCCAATAGGCTGTCTTTATCCGCAAACGCATGCGCACTGATATCAGAGATTTCTTGCGCACCTGCTACGGTATACGGCGCATACTCACCGACGCACAGCAGCACGTTGATACCAGTGGTGGCAATGGTACGACCCAAGCTTTGATGCTCGCTCACTGCCGCGTCACCCAGCTCAGCGATATCGCCTAACACCATTACTTGCGTGCCTGTTTGCGCCGCCAGCACCTTGGCCGCTGCACGCACGGAATGCGGATTGGCATTATACGTATCATCGATCAGGCGATGCATCCCCAGTATCTGGCTATTGAGACGACCTTTGGCGGGACGAGCGTTTTCTAAACCAATCACGATATCACTGACATCGATATTTAGCGCATACGCACAAGCGGCCGCCGCCAAGGCGTTATTGACATTATGCTCGCCCGCCAATGGTAGGTTGATGTCATGGACTTGATTGCCAATGTGCAGCTTGAACTCACTACGCTCAGGCTCGACATCCAAGTGACTGGCACTGACATCGGTATTGCCAAAACCAATCACATGCGAGGTATGTTTTTCGGCGATACGGCGCAGTTGATTGGTAAAGTCGTCTTTGTCAGGGACAATAGCAAACTGAGTATCGGTTAATGTATGGTAAATCTCCGACTTGGTTTGACAGATGCCTTCACGGCTACCAAACTCACCCAAATGCGCGGTACCAATATTGAGGATACAAGCCACATCTGGTTGGACGATTTCTGTCGTGTAAGCAATCTCGCCGATATGGTTGGCGCCCAGCTCTAAGATGGCATAGCGATGATGATCGGACAACTCGAGCAACATCATCGGTACGCCCAAATCGTTGTTTAGGTTGCCACGGGTGATCAGGGTCGGTGCTAGACGACCAAAGATACTACCAAGCATCTCTTTGCAGGTGGTTTTACCGCTTGAGCCGGTGATAGCAATCACAGTCAAATCTTGATGCTGCTGGCGACGATAAGCGGCCAGCCGCCCCAAAGCCAGACGCGTATCACTCACGACCAACTGCGGGATGCTCGTCGAGATGGGACGTGAGACGATAGCGGCGACAGCACCTTGGGCAGCGGCTTGATTAATATAGTCATGACCATCAAAATTGGCACCGCTTAGCGCCAAAAAGATATCGCCGCTCTTTATCGTGCGGGTATCGGTGGCGATACGGTTGCTGGTGACCGCGTTGTTGGCAAGCTCAGTTTGTCCTGCATTGCTTTGTCCTGCTGCTAGCTGCCAATGCCCATTCAGCGAGGCTGTCGCAGCGAGCAGATTATCTACCTGCCAGACATAGAGACCTTGCGACTGAATGGTATTGTCGTTGTCGGCTGTCATAGTGATTACCTTGTATGATGACTACTTAATTTTTATAAATACTGTTTGTTACGCTTAACATGATTTTATGAGCGCGCTTAAATAATGACGCAACCCTCAAAATCATGACCCTGCAGACCTATCGCCTATCTGCGCCCAGCCTTTTGTAAGGCTTGTTGCAAGACCACACTGTCATCAAAATCATAACGGACATGATTGATCTCTTGATAGGTCTCATGACCTTTGCCAGCGATGACGACGATATCATTGGGCGCTGCTTGCATGACAGCATACTCAATCGCCGCTTGCCGTGCAGGCTCGATATGGGTGCGCTGATACTGCGCGGTGCTCATGCCTGCTTGCATATCTTGCAAGATGGCCTCTGGGTCTTCGGTGCGCGGATTATCTGCGGTCAATATAACCCTGTCCGCGCCCGCCAGGCCTGCCTGCGCCATCAGCGGACGCTTGCCCGCGTCACGGTCTCCGCCGCAGCCAAACACCGCCCACAGCTGTCCCTCACAGTGGGTGCGCAAACTGGCCAGCACCTGACTGAGCGCATCAGGGGTATGCGCATAATCAACGATAAAGCAGCCATCACGCGATGCGACGCGATGCATACGTCCTACCGCGCCTTGTAACTGCGGGACGATCTTGGCGATACGCTCAAGACTCATGCCCAATGCAGCAGCAGCGGCAATGGCAGCCAGCAAATTGGCGACATTAAAATGCCCGAGTAAAGGACTAACGATATTTATGCAACGGCTCTCTTTATGGCCAGTGTCTGTATCACCAGTGCCTTTATCAGCGGTATCTCCACCGGCGATGTCTGTCTGCAGTGTAATTTTTACCCCTTCTAAGCTTGGGGCAATATCGGTGGCAACAAAAGTCGCAGGCTTTGAGGCATCTAGACTATACGTCCATACCGTCAAACCACTGGCATGCGCCATATCTAGCATGACCTGCGCGTACTCATCATCGATATTAATGATGGCATGCGTCAAGGAAGGAAAATGCGTTTTGTCAAAGAGCCTAGCTTTTGCCGCGGCATACGCTGCCATATCGGCATGATAATCTAAATGATCGCGGCTTAAGTTGGTATAAATCGCAACAGATATCGGTACGCCTTGTAGACGCTGCTGATCAAGGCCGTGCGAACTGGCTTCTAACGCCAATATTTCTGCCTTCTCAAGCGCCATTTGATACACAAACTGCTGCACCGCAAGGGCGTCGCCCGTGGTATGGCTAGCCTGTACCAAGGCACCCAGTCGACCGTTACCCGCGGTCCCCATCACAGCGCTGCTCATGCCAGTCAGCTGCGTCAACTGTGCCACCAGCTGGCTGATGGTGGTTTTGCCATTGGTGCCTGTCACTGCCACCACCGTGGGTAACCGGCTAGGCTGCTGGTACTGCAAACGCGCCTGAATGAGACTGCCCAAAAAATCACGAATATGCGGCACGTATATCAAAGGGCAAGACAATACATCCGCTGGCGACTGTCCATCATCAAACAAATCGCTTGGGTCAATCTCCGAGAGAATAAAGGCCGCCTGTGACGCAGCTTGTAGCAGATAGTCGCGGCTTTTTTGACAGTGGCCTGTCTGGCTTTTTAGGAGGACAAATACATCGTGTGCCGCAACGTGGCGGCTATCCAACCGAAACTGTGCAAATGGTATATGCGCGACCGAAACGTCCTCACTGATATTATCCGCAGCAGCGAGCAGCGCGGTGAGCGATGACTGTAGCAAAGAATGCTGACGATCGCCGCTCTCTAAAAGCTGCTGCAAGGTAACCAAGGTAACCGAGTGGGTACTGGGCGATGAGGTAAGCGTGGTCATGGGCAAATCCTAAACGGTAAACACAAATCAGCGGCTGGCGCTGGATACTGACCGACATCAGTCATCGTGTTTGTGTGGCAAGATACTTATGGCTCTTCGGTTTTTAGCGGTTTATCTAAAGGCACATTATACAAACGCAGCGCCTCTTTCATAACATTATGAAAGACAGGAGCGACAGTCAGACCCGCATAAATCTGCGCGCGCGGGTCTTCGATGAGCATCACGCCCACCAGCCTTGGGTTTGATGCTGGTGCCATACCCGCAAAGACGTTGCGATACTGGTCAGTATAATAGCCACCTTTGGGGTTGATACGGCGCGACGTTCCTGTTTTACCCGCCACACGGTAGCCATCAATGGCCGCGCCTTTCGCGGTACCACCCGGCTCGGTGACGCTCTCCATCATCTGCACGATAGACATCGCCTGCTCGTGCGCCATAATGCGTTTGCTTGGCTGCGGTTTGTCGTCTTTGATCAAGGTCAGCGGATGCATGACACCACCTGCGGCCAGCGCCGAATAAGCCTGTGCGACCTGCGCAAGTGTCACCTGCAGACCATAACCATAACTGACGGTGGCTCGACGCGAGGTTTCTTTTTCTTTTGGCGTGACCACCAGACCACTACCCTCACCCGGGAACTGTAATGGGGTTTTTTTACCAAAGCCAAACTGCTTTTGCATATTGGTAATGGCATCAGGCGGTAGCGACAACGCAATCTTAGTTGAAGCCACGTTACTAGACTTCTGTAATAGCGTCGCCATGTTAATCATGCCGAGATTACGGTGATCGCGGATGGTATAACCACGGACACGGATGGAGCCTGGGTTGGTATCAATCAAGGTTGTCGGCGTGTATTTGCCTGAATCTAAGGCTGCCGCAACGGTGAACGGCTTCATCACCGAACCTGGTTCAAAGACGTCTAACAGCGCACGGTTTCGCTGGTTTTCACCGGTCATCTCATTGAGGTTATTGGAATTAAATGACGGCCAGGTCGAGAGGGCGAGCACCTCGCCTGTCTGCACATCGACGACCATACCTGTCGACCAGCGCGCCCGCTGTAGGCGTCCTGCTTTTTCTAACTCTTTATAAAGCAGATATTGCAGGCGCGAATCAATCGTCAGCGCCAAATCTTTGCCCGGTATCTCAGGCTCGACTTGCTTGATTTCTTTTAGGCTGTTTTGTTTGGCATCTTTTAGCACCAGTACCTTGCCATCTTTGCCCGCCAGCTCCTTTTCGTACTGACGTTCGATACCCGCACGCCCTTCATAGCCGCCCTCAGGGTCATTGGCGTTTTGTCCCATAAAGCCGAGCAATTGCGAGTTGGGCTGAGGCTGCGGGTAATAACGCTGAAAGAAGTTTTTTTCATATACCCCAGGGAAATCTAAAGAGCTGACACTTTGGGCAATCTCTGGCGTGACTTTATTAAGAAGCGGTAGGTAGTGCGAGCCTGCGCCTGATGGCAACGCTGCTTTTACTGCTTCCTCGTCCGTGACATCGATGCTGTCATCGATCGCGGTGACTCGTCTTAGCTCACTGACTGAGATATTGGCGGCAGCGGCCAAGGTCGTCAAGTCCATAGCATCCAAGCGTTTTTGCATGCGCGCTCGTAGCTGCGGACTATCAGGATTGGTCAAAATGATGCGTTTGAGCTCATAGTATTCACGCGCATAGTCATGCGGACTAAAGGACACTGTCGCCAGCGGCGCACTCACTGCTAGTGGCAGTTTGTTGCGATCGGTAATCATACCGCGATAAGATTTTTGTGTACGTACGCTGGTGATCAGCTCATTGCCCTTATCTTGATAAAACTGGGCATTGGCGACTTGAATGTAGTAAGCACGGCCTATCAGCGCGACCAATATGGCAAGCGCCAACCCCCAAACCGTCCAAAATCGCGCTTTGTCTTGCTCAAAACCGCCCCGTGAGGACGCCCCTGACGCTTTATTTAAAAACGCGGTTTTACGGTTTTTGACACTGGTATAAGCGCCTTGATTGTCATTCTTTTTTAGTCGCCCAAACAGCTTAGCCTTACGGCTATCTGCCGCACTACTATCAGTTTTTTTATTATCAGTTTTTTTATTTTTTTGTCCTGATTTGGCCGCACTGACACGGCGCAGCGGCTTGGTGACTTTGCCGCTGGTGGGTTTTTTGCTGTTGTTTTTTGCTGTTGACTTACCGGTCTTGGCTTTGGATTTTTTTTCACTCATCGCCCAGCCTCCGCCGCATTGGTGTTAATTGATGTAGCTATAGGCGGCGCGTCAATCGACAAATCGGTACTGGCAACCTCTTGCATGACATCACTATCATTGGCGGTGATATCTGTATCGCTAGAGGCGGCTGGCGCCAGCGCCGTAGGAGCGCCTGGCTGAATAATCAACTTGTCTTTGAGGGTTGGAGAGTACATGCCAAGCTCGGCCACAGCGCGGCTGGCAATTTGCGGCGTGGCGCTAAAGGTTTGCTGCTCGATAAGCAACCGCTGATGCTCTACTTGTAGCTTGCGCTGTTGTTTTTTCATGTCTTGCAAGGTTTTATAGTCCTGATGGTATTGCTGGACGCCTTCAGCGGTCTTGATACCGCTCCAGATGATTGCCGCCGCCAGCAATAATAAAATCGCCACATAAATGCTGACCACATTAAACCGGCGCACAAACAGCTCGCCGATATCGACATTAGGAGGGGTGCCGGCGCGGCGAGTAGGTTTGTCAGATATTGCCATGACGCTCTCAAAAAGTGGACTTCAAATATAAAATCGGCGACGGTTTTAAATGGTTTTTATGCGCAAATGTCTTTACCAGATATTCAGGCCGCATCGGTGACATAAAGCCAAATATCACTGTCGTGCGCGCTACAAACAAAAAACCAACTGCTGAGCCTAGCAGGTAATATTTACAGCTTTTTAACACTAGCGTAGCCATTCGCACATTTTTATCTTATTTAGACAAACAACAGCAAAGCGATATGACTACTCTTAAACCGCTTCACTGACAATGCGATTACTCTTGGCTTGCCGCCTGTTGGTACTCAACATCGCTGCGCGTGGCCAGTCGTAACCATGCACTGCGCGCGCGCGGGTTGCCACTGACCTCGCTCTTGCTAGGCCCCACCCGTTTTGGCTTACCAAAATAGCGCGGACGTTTGGGCGGTATCGGCAGATTGTCATCCTCTGGATATTGCCCTTTGCTATGGCGCTGCAAAAACTGCTTGATTCGGCGGTCCTCTAAAGAGTGAAAGCTAATCACTGCCAGCTGCCCACCTGCTTTTAAAATCGGAATACTTTGCGCTAAAAAGTCATCGACATCGCCAAGCTCGTTATTGATAAAAATACGCATGGCCTGAAAGCTTTGGGTCGCTGGATGCTTGCCGCGCTGCCAGTTGGGGTGCGCCGTTTTGATCACTTCTGCCAGCTCAAGCGTGGACTCATAGCTGTCCATCTGCTTGATGGCGCGTGCGATACGGCGACTGTGGCGTTCTTCGCCAAACTCGTAAAGCACATTGGCCAAGGTTTCGTCATCGACCTGCTCGAGCCATTCGGCCACCGACTGGCCACGACTGGTATCCATACGCATATCGACCGCGCCATCACGCATAAAACTAAAACCGCGGCTACCATCATCAATCTGCGGCGATGAAATGCCCAAATCTGCCATCAAGCCATCCACCTGATCGATGCCCAGCGCCGCTAAGCTGTCCGTTAAGGTCGCAAAACTATCATGCACCACTTTGACACGGCTGTCACTAGCGGCCAGCTCTTGCGCCACAGCAATTGCTGTCGGGTCTTTATCAAACACCACCAGCGTCGCGTCGTCGCTCAGATGACTCAATAATAGACGGCTATGACCGCCACGGCCAAAGGTAGCATCGACGTAGACACCGCTCATTTGCAAGCTGGGTTGTGGGGCGTCATCTGTGCGTTTAGGAAGAGATTTGACGCCCAGTACCGCCGCCACAGTCTCTTGCAATAGCACAGCATCATGGACAAAGCGCTGCTCGCTGGACGCCGCGCACGCAGACGCTCCCTCACGGATGGGCTGCGTGGTATCAGAGGTTACACCAGATAAATCAGCCGCCGACTTGGCAGGGTCAGTGGCCAAAGAAGGGCTTTGTTTGCAAGTGGACGTACTGTTTTGCTTATTATTTGGCTTATCATTCAATGTGGACACAAACGACTCAGTAGATGACGGCCATATCGGCCGGTAATAGTAAAAATCAGATGAAAATAAACAAGTTATGTCTTGCTTGACCTTATTATCGCAAGGATACACGGTGAGTCAAGCACTAGACAGGCTTTTCATTAAAAATATCGCAGCTGTCTGTTATACTAGCGCTATATTTTACGCTATTTTTTGCTATTGACGGCCACTCTTTCATTGCTATTTTAGTCATATTTTTTCTTTAGTTATTTTGTGGCTATTATTGCTATTTATCGCCCATGACATTTTGAGATTTTTATTATGCAAACATCGACCCACGCTCCCTCCGACACGAGCAACGCCCGCCCTATTCGCACGCGTATTGCACCCTCGCCGACTGGCTTTCCGCATGTCGGTACCGCTTATATCGCGCTCTTTAATTTGGCCTTTGCCAAAGCCCACGGCGGCGAGTTTATTTTGCGTATCGAGGACACCGATCAAACGCGTTCGACGGCTCAATCTGAGCAGATGATTTTGGACGCGCTACGCTGGGTCGGACTTGACTGGAGTGAGGGACCAGACGTTGGTGGCCCGCACGCGCCTTATCGTCAGAGCGAGCGTAGCGATATTTATAAAAAACACGCCGAGCAGCTGATAGCAAGCGACCATGCGTTTCGCTGTTTTTGTACTACAGAAGAGCTAGACGCCATGCGCGCTGAGCAAATGGCCAATGGCGAGACCCCGCGCTATGACGGCCGCTGTGCCCACCTACCTCCAGAAAAAACCGAGCAATTGGTAAGCGAGGGCACCCCGCATGTGATTCGTATGCGTGTGCCCACCGACGGCGTTTGCCAGGTACATGACATGCTGCGCGGCACCGTCGAGATTCCTTGGGCGCAAGTCGATATGCAGGTGCTGCTAAAAACTGACGGCATGCCAACTTACCATCTTGCCAACGTCGTCGATGACCACTTGATGGAAATCACTCACGTCATGCGCGGCGAAGAGTGGTTAAACTCTGCCCCCAAGCATCAACTGCTTTATGACTATTTTGGTTGGGAGATGCCAACACTCTGCCATATGCCGCTACTGCGTAACCCTGACAAATCAAAGCTGTCGAAGCGTAAAAACCCAACCTCAATCACCTACTACCGTGATGCCGGCGTACTGCCTGAGGCGCTGCTCAACTATCTAGGCCGTATGGGCTACTCAATGCCTGACGATACCGAAAAATTTACCTTGGATGAAATGATTGCCAGCTTTGATATCCAGCGCGTGTCTCTTGGTGGCCCTATCTTCGATACCGAAAAACTCAATTGGCTAAACAGCGAATGGCTACGTGCGCTTGCACCTGAAGAGCTAAAAAACAAAATCCTCGATTGGGCCAGTGACAGCGATAAACTCACCGCGATCGCCGCTGCGATTCAGCCACGCATCGAGCTGTTGTCTGACGCGGTCAACTGGGGCGGATTTTATTTCCAAAACCTGCCAGACATCACCGCTGAGAGCTTTACGCATAAATCGCTTGAGCCTGAGCAAATCATCGAGCTGTTACAACTGGCGCTTTGGCAGCTAGAAACCTTGCCGACGTGGTCGGAGGAAAACATCTATACCACGCTAAAAGGCCTCGCCGCTCACCTCGATATCAAGATGCGCGATTTTATGGCGCCGTTCTTTATCGCGATTGCTGGTAGCACCTCATCGACGCCCGTTATGAACTCGATGGCGATTATTGGCGCTGACATGACCTTGACGCGCTTGCGCCATGCGGTTGATGTCCTAGGCGGCCTCGGTAAAAAGAAACTGAAAAAGCTTGAGAAACAAGCGGCAGCATTGCCAGACTTTTTGGCTGATGCATAGTTTGGCAGCAGGGTACTATCGTACTTGCCAATAAAGAGTAGAATGGATAAGTAATAAAAAAGAGTCAGCTCGATACTGGCTCTTTTTTATGTAACCTCCATACTCAAACGTCCACAATTCGCCATTTAAATACTTTTAATGACTTTTTTTGCATTTTTTTAAAAATAGCGGTTGACAAGACTGCTGGTCTTACATAAAATACGCACACTCTTAGCGAGGGGCTATAGCTCAGTTGGTAGAGCACTTGCATGGCATGCAAGGGGTCAACGGTTCGACTCCGTTTAGCTCCACCATACTATTTATCGCTCAACGGATAAATATTGCTTTGAGAACAATGTCAGCACCTAGGCAAGGCTTATTAATAAATAAGCGCTCTGATATTGTGAAGTACCGTTATAACCATAGGTTATGACACTCTATGCGTCCCCATCGTCTAGAGGCCTAGGACACCGCCCTTTCACGGCGGTAACGGGGGTTCGAATCCCCCTGGGGACGCCACTATTCGGCGTCACTTATTAGCACTTTTGCTTAGCATCAGATTAGACTAATAAGCGAACACTAAAAAAACCCAGTCATCATCCGGTGACTGGGTTTTTTTTCGTTTGTCATTTATAAAAACCATCGATATGAGCTGCTCATGACGACCGATACCAGGTAAACTACGAAATAAACGATAAATAAAACACTCCCCTATTATTGCTAACATAAGGAAGTATGAGCCATGTTCGGTATCGAAAACTATCTGGGCTTTGTCTTGGCGGCGATTTTGTTAAATCTCACTCCAGGCACCGATACGATGTATATCATCACACGTAGTGTCTCACAAGGGAACAAAGCGGGTTTATACTCAGTGTTAGGTATTGTCACCGGAATACTAGTACACACCGTATTAGCAGCGCTGGGGTTGTCGATTATCTTAGCCAACTCGCCATTAGCTTTTACTCTTGTTAAATATATTGGGGCCATCTACTTATGCTACTTAGGGGTCAAGATGCTCACGCAAAAATCAGACTCTGTCATAGCAAAAGGCTTACCTACTAATGATAAGGCCGCGCCAGCAAAGCGACTTGATTACGGCAAAATATATAAGCAAGGCGTCTTAACCAATACCTTTAACCCAAAAGTCGCGCTATTTTTCCTTGCCTTTTTTCCGCAGTTTATCGATCCAAGCTACGCGCATAGCACGCTATCATTCTTGGTGTTAGGTCTTACCTTTGCCGTAACCGGTTTAGTGTGGTGCTTATGCTTGGCACTACTGGCGTCAAGATTTAGCAAAAAGCTACGCGAAAACCCAGCGATTGAAACTATCCTGAATAAGATCAGCGGTGCGGTGTTTATTGGTTTGGGGATTAAGTTGTTGACTGAGAGGGGGTAAAAAACTGCTATAAATGTCCAAATAAGCTGATTTGTATAAAATCTAACTATCCATAAAAAAGCCCAATCCCCTACATTAAGGGAACTGGGCTTTTTCGTTGTAAGTCTAACGAACCACTAAGCAGCGCTCTTACTCTCCGCCGCTAGCTGGCGCAGTACATAATGCAGTACGCCGCCATGACGTACGTATTCGCGCTCTTTTGGTGTCTGTAGACCGACATTGACCTCAAAGGTTTCAGTCGAGCCATCGGCACGGGTGGCAGTGACTTGAGCGGTTTTGCTCTCGCCATTGTTTAGGCCAGTGATGCTCAGCACTTCAGAGCCATCGAGCTTGTAGGTTTGAGCGTCTTCGCCATCTTTGAAAGTCAATGGCAGCACGCCCATACCGACGAGGTTTGAGCGGTGAATACGCTCGAATGAGGTAGTCAATACCGCTTTGACACCAAGCAAAATTGTACCCTTCGCTGCCCAGTCACGGCTAGAGCCTGAGCCATACTCCGCCCCGCCGAGGACGACGAGTGGACGCTTATCTTCTTTATACTTCATCGCCGCGTCATAGATAGCCATTTCTTCGCCATCTTGTAGCGTCGACTTGTCATCTTTGAAGTAATAGGTATAACCGCCTTCTTTGCCGCCCATCATTTGGTTTTTGATACGGATATTGGCAAAGGTACCACGGGTCATGACTGCATCATTACCACGGCGTGAGCCATAACTGTTGAAGTCCGCTTCCATGACGCCGCGCTCTTGCAGATACTTACCTGCTGGCGAGTTTGGATCAATATTGCCCGCAGGCGAGATATGGTCAGTGGTGATTGAGTCACCAAACAGACCTAAGATACGCGCGCCTTCGATATCAGGGATACCCTCTGGCTCCATGGTCATACCATCAAAGAACGGTGGATTTTTGATGTACGTTGAGCCTTCATCCCATGGATATAGCTGACTATCGGCTGAGCTAATCGCGTTCCATTCTTTACTACCGTCGAACACTTCACCATAGTTTTTACGGAACATATCAGCATCGATATTATTGGCAATCAGCTCGTTGATTTCATCTGACGTTGGCCAAATGTCTTTTAGATAGACATCACTGCCGTCTTGATCTTGACCGAGTGGGTGGGTAGTCAAGTCAATATCGACTGTTCCCGCTAAGGCATAAGCGACAACCAATGGCGGCGATGCTAGGTAGCTGGCCTTGACGTGTGAGTGAATACGACCTTCAAAGTTACGGTTACCAGAGAGCACCGCTGAGGCGACTAAATCGTTCTCTTCGATGCCTTTTTCGATCACATCAGGAAGCGGACCTGAATTACCGATACACGTGGTACAACCGTAACCGACCAAATAAAAACCTGTTTTTTCGAGCTCATCCATCAGCTTGGTTTTTTCAAGATAATCGGTGACTACTTTTGAGCCGGGCGCCAGTGAGGTCTTGACCCAAGGCTTGGCTTTGAGGCCTTTCTCTGCCGCTTTTTTGGCAACGAGACCTGCGCCAATCATAACCGCAGGGTTCGAGGTGTTAGTACAAGAAGTAATCGCTGCAATAACCACGGAACCATCGCGCAGCTTATGCTCTTTATCATCGATACTGATGTTAGAGAACACGTTATTGGCTGGCTGGTAGCCTTTGCTATCGTCAGTTTCGGTATCAACGTCGATGTTGGGTTCAGCTGCCAAGTGTTCCGCTTGCTCTTGCTCGCCGCCTTCTTGGTCAAAGCGTACTTTGCCTTCGACTTCTGCCTTACGATCTTTGGTCATCTTCTCAAGCGTTTCGCCAAACTTCTCATGCATATCAGATAAGTTGATACGCTGCTGCGGCAGATTAGGGCCTGCCAGTGCTGGTTGTACCGACGATAGATCGAGCTCTAGCTTGCTCGAATACGTCGCCACTGGCGTATCGGCATCATGCCATAAGCCTTGCGCCTTAGCATATTTTTCGACCAGCTCAATTTGCGCTTCGTCACGGCCTGATAGACGCAGATAGTCAATCGCCATTTGATCAATCGGGAAAATACCACAAGTCGCGCCGTATTCTGGCGACATATTGGCAATCGTCGCCCGATCCGCTAATGGCATTTGATGCAAGCCTTCACCGTAGAATTCGACAAACTTACCGACCACGCCATGTGCTCGTAGCATCTCAACCACACGCAATACCAAATCCGTCGCGGTGACGCCTTCACTGAGTTTGCCTGTCAGCTCAAAGCCAACCACTTGCGGAATCAACATCGAAGACGGCTGACCGAGCATCGCCGCTTCCGCTTCGATACCGCCAACGCCCCAACCAAGCACACCGATACCATTAATCATCGTCGTGTGACTGTCGGTACCAAATACCGTGTCAGGATAGGCGGTCAGCTCGCCATCGACCTCTGCTGCCATGACCACGCGTGCAAGATACTCAAGGTTGACTTGGTGCACGATACCCGTCGCTGGCGGGACAACGACAAAGTTCTCAAAGGCATTTCGGCCCCAATGGAGAAACTCATAACGCTCATTATTACGCTTAAACTCAATCTTTTCGTTGAGATCCAGCGCATCTTCGCGACCATAAGCATCCACTTGTACCGAGTGGTCAACAACCAACTCACTGGGGATAAAGGGGTTGATTTGCTCAGCACGACCGCCCAGCTCTACTACCGCATCGCGCATCGCTGCCAGATCGACGACTGATGGTACGCCGGTGAAATCTTGCAGCACCACGCGTGCTGGCATGAAGGCAATCTCTTTTGACGCCTCAGCGCCAGCGTCCCAGTTGGCCACTGCTTCAATGTGGTTTTTGCCGACAGACTGACCATCATCTTCGTTACGCAATAGGTTTTCTAGTACGACTTTCATACAGTATGGTAGCGTATTGATATTGTCGTAAGTCTGGGCAAGTTTGGGCAGGCTATAATAGGCATGCTCCTTGCCATCGACCGAAATGGTGTCTTTTACATTAAAGATATCACTCATGGTAGCTTCCTTATCGTTGTTATAAATCCTAAACATAAATGGCCAATTACAAGTTAGCATTTATGTGGATATTGGTGGCTCAATAAATGGTGGTTTATTAAAGAAATACTGTGTCAAAGTAGGCACTAAAAACATTCATTATTACAAAACCATGTAAGACAAAATCCTAAGATATATGTTTTCATCAACCCAAGCTGTATAAGTGCTTGTAAGACCTGACATCAGCTTGTTTTTACCATAACAAATATATAGTGCTTTGTTAACGTCTGGACGTAGTCAAATCGTGGCACAATCGTAACTGTAACAATGTGTTAGCGCTTTATTAATATGGGGCTAGAAAAATTCGTTTTTATTATTTTTTACGGCGACCACTACGAAACACAAATGCATCATCATAAAAATGAGAATCTTCATTCTCGGCCCAAAAATGCGGCACACCTAAAATGGGCAATGGCGATAAATGACGCGGTGTGACTGCGTCCTTTGATAATAATTCATTCATATAATCAGCCAATTTATCATCCAAGAAGGCGATGCGCTGCTGCGTTGACAAGGCAAAGAAATCTTGGCCGACGCTGATGACCACACTATGCGCGCACAAGGGCTTACGCGGCGCTATCAATTGCTCAAGGAGGGCATGACCAAAGATATAAACCGCCGCTTGCGCGTTTGGACTAGGACTTATAGGGTCATCCCACTGCGCGCGCGGCTGTACCAAGCTGCCCTGCCAGTCAAAGCCAATCAACGCCTCGCCAATACTAGGATTGGCGGTAACCAATACCGCGCCGTTTTCATCAAATACAGTGATGGTATCGCGCACCCGCCCTCGACTGGCACCGACCCTTTGCTGCTCAATCTCAAGCATATGATAGTGGTTTAGCAGGGCTTTAGTCTTAGGAAAAGTCAGCCAAATACTGCCGTTAAATAAGTCGTGTAAGTTATCACGCGTCGGGATATTGCCCGTACTGCCGATGAAGCTCTCGTAAGCCTCGCCCTCTGGCAACGCGTCTTGCGAGACAAACTGTAAAGTCTGCGCCTTATGGTTATATGCAGGCTTGGTGTGCGGTAGTTGTTGCTGCACGTCAGCTGCCTGCTGATGCAATGCGGTATTTAATACTTTCGCGATGATGTCTGCCGTGTTTTGGGTATGGCTGATATCCAGGGCTTGAGTCTCAGGAGCAGAGCTTTGAGTATCAGCGCGCTCCATGCTCCAGTTACTCGCCGCACTAAGCCGAGTGATGGCTTGACTAATGGCATCTAACTGCTGCACATGCCCAAGCCACGGCGCACGCCATCCAATCTGGGCAAAGCTATCATCAAGTCTACTTGCCGCTACGGCTGACGACTGTATAGACGAATCGTTTGGTAAAGGCTCGTCAAAACGCGCATCTGAACGATGCAAAGGAGGCAAATTACTGGCAGTCATATCAAACTATCTCTCATGGGCGATGGGCGGCTTATGGTATCATGGTGCGCTTTTTTACGGCTAGACGGGCAGCTCGAAACGTTGTGTTCGCGCGCTATTTATTGATGAGTTTTTATGGCAAATTTTAATACCCACTTAAATGTCGCTTTTATGGTCAGCGGCACCCTGAGTTTAACGGTTTATAAAGCTGGATTGATTGATGATTCAGGGTTTTTAGTATGCGTGGCGCTTGGTACCATCGGTGGATTGCTACCAGATTTGGATTCAGATAATTCAACACCGATTAAGCTGGGTTTTAATATTACCTCGTTTGTCTTTGCCTTTGGCTTGGTCATGCATTGGCGTAGTGATTTGAGCTTGCTCGCATTGATCGCATTATGGCTGGCGGGTTATGGTTTTATGCGTTATGTGATCTTTCATATCTTTACCACCATGACCGTACATCGCGGCGTTATCCACTCTGTGCCTTATATGGCGATACTTGGACTGGGGTTAACCTGTCTAAGCTATTATGGTCTGCATCTACCGCTGACAACCAGTTGGTTTTATGGTCTGTTTTTATTTGGTGGCGCGATGGTGCATTTGGCTCTAGATGAGTTGTATAGCGTCAATTTGTCCAATATGAAAATGAAGCGCTCGTCGGGTACGGCGATGAAGTTTTATCAGCATAAAGACAAATGGTGGTATTTGCTGCTATACATTATTTTGGCGTTATTGTTATATATAGCGCCGCCGTTTGACACCTTTTGGCAGCAGGTCAGTGACCCTGCAGCTTGGGCAAAGCTTAAGCTCGGTCTATGGCCAGAATTGATAAAAGGCTGGCGAAGTTAAGGCCGCCTCTACCAGCAAAAAATGATAAATAATGAGAGTACACTATGTCGACTTCTGCCGCCCTACAAACCTGCCCTTGCCAAATCAACCCCGCGTCAGAAACCACCACCGCGCCCCTACTTTATAAAGACTGCTGTCAGCCTTATCATGACAGCCTGTTAAATAAAGAAGCTGATAAAGAAGCGGATAAAACTGACGGCGTACAGGCAGAAACGGCGGAGCGTCTGATGCGCACGCGTTATAGTGCTTTTGTGCTTATCAAGCCAGAATACATCGTCAAAACCACACTACCCGCGCAGCAAAGCTTACTTGATGTGACAGCAATTGAGGAATGGACCACTAAGACCGATTGGGCAGGATTAGAAATTGTAGAACACAGAGCAAAGCTTGGCAAACGACACGCGCAGGTTGAATTTAAAGCTTATTTTAGAACGCCTAATGGCTTGCAAGCGCATCACGAGTTGTCGGCCTTTGTAAAGGTAGTAAGTAAAGCCCATCATGATGCGCGTTGGTATTTTCTCGACCCGACGGTTGCGATGACGGTGACGCAAAAGCAACCGTGTATTTGTGGTTCTGGTGAGAAATTTAAACGGTGTTGTGGGGCTTATATTTAAACAACGTTAGATATCCATTGACCGCTAAACACTCGCCCCAACTTCCCTTGCCACCGCAATCCCTTCGTCAATGGTCAAAAACTTACGCTGGCTTGGACTGTCTTTATAAATAATCTCACCCTCAGAGAATATCAGACATTCATTGACCGCCAACTGTTGCCATTTTTCGTTTTCAGTCAATGGCACGGTCACCAAAATCGTCACCTTATCGGTATCGGTGGTGACATCGCTAAAGTTAATCGCCAAGTCATCGTCCGCCAGTTTCGCTTCGCCAAATGGCGCTTGGCGGGTGAGATAAAACAATAAGCTACCGGCATACGCCAATTGCCAGCGGCCGTTGGAGATTAGACAATTAAACAAACCGTTGGCCGACAAATAACGGCACTGCGTGGTCAAAAAGTTAAACAGCGTCTGGTCGTCAGGACGGGTCTTAAAAGTGCTTTTTAAGCGATTGACCAGATAACAAAACGCTATTTCTGAGTCGGTGCTGCCGACAGGCTGACAATGCTCGGCGTTACCATTGTCTTGTAGCCGCTGACAGCGCTCGATAAAGGCTTTATTCATCTGACCATTATGCGCAAATACCCACTGCTCACCCCAGACCTCACGCACGAAAGGATGGGTATTTGCCAGACAGTTTTGTCCCTGCGTGGCTTTACGAATGTGGGCGATGACATTCATGGCCTTAATCGGATAATTATTGACCAAATCTGCCACTGGCGACAGGTGGCTTGGGCGATTGTCATGAAACAAACGTAGCCCTGTTGAGTCGTTTGCCGTCTCGCCATTATTGGTGCAGTCGCTACGCTCAAAAAAAGCAATACCAAAACCGTCCTCATGACTGTCCGTCATACCGCCGCGACGACGAAACCCTGCAAAGCTAAAGCCAATATCGGTTGGGGTATTACAGTTCATTCCTAAAAGCTGGCACATTTATAGATCACCATCATGATTGTCGTTATGGTCGTCGTTTTTGGTAGGATGTACAGTCGCGCTTGCGCCATTTTCTGCCTCTTCATCAAGCATCTCATAGGGTGTCGCGCCTTCGGTATCGATACTGTCCAAGATACGTTTGGCATGCGCCAGCTCGGTATATTGTATCCACAGCACAATACCTGAATTCATCCCTGGCATCGCGCTTAGCGGCTGCAAGGATACCGTGATACCGTTATTACGTAGCAGATTGGCATGCAGCTCACCTTGCATATTGGTGTCATAGCGTGCCAGTTTGTGCCAGTTATCAACTTGATCGGTCATAGAGTCGCCTCTGTGGTTTGGATGCAAAAAATGGTATTGAGCAAAAAAAAACTTACGCCAATTGATCGAGCGTATATTCTTTGATGCTTATGTCACGACGATTACTTAAAGTAGCACGCGCTTGCTCAGCGTGGGTGATATCACTAAATATACCCATGAGTTGATTGTCGCGCTTATCATTTGATAATACAAATACCGTCTTTTGTGCTTTTTCGACATGCGCCCAGTGATAAGCGGCCAGACGCTTCATAAGGTCAGGATTTTTCACCATGATATTGTCGCCCGTCCGACCTTCGGTACGGTTATAATGAATGACATTAAGACGCAAAAGCCAGAAAATCACCGCCGCTTTGGCAAGCATAACAGGTAACGCGCGTTTTTCATCGCGGTTTAGCGCGCGTTTTGACTCATATCCTTCTAAAAACGCTGCCATCTTACGACGATCAAAATGTACCAGCTCGCCTTGCTCAGCATCGCCCCACGTGGTACAAAAATCATTGATGGTAATGGCGATATCCATCACATAGTGCTCGACACTGACCTCAGTAAAATCTAATAGACCTGTTAGCTTTTCCTGCCCTTTAGTCAAGTCCCATAGCGTATTGTCAGCGAACATATCGAGATGACACAAGCCTTTTGGTAAGTCGGTCAGGGGTAGATTTGAGTAAGCTTGCCAAATATCACGCATGAGCTTGGCTTCATCGCCGGGCATAAACTGCATTTCACGGTCGCGCACCTCGCTCCACGGATAGAGGGGCACGCCGTAGTCTTGTGCCGGTTGTAGCGCTTGCAGGGTTTCATGCAGCATCGCTAATGCCGCGCCAATCTCATGACACATCGCCGGCGTGGTCTCTTGCGGATGCGCGCCAGACAAGCACGGCACCAAGGTGATTGCTTTGTCCTCATAATGAATGACATAGCGTTTTTTCGTATCAGCGTTATCATCAGCACCTAATGCTACCAGTGCCAACGGGGCAGCGACCGGCAGCTTGCCATCTAGTTGATTTAATATCACTGCCATTTTTTCAATATCTTCTGGCGGACGCTCTTCAAACAAGGTGAAGACGTAAGAGTAATCGCCCTCAGCATCATCGGTAGTCTGAATAAACCAGTTAGAGTTTTTGATACCTTGGGTAATCGGAATGGCGCGGGCAAATGACACGCCAAAACGTTGGCAAAAGGCGGCAAATTGATCATCAGTTAACTGAGTATAGACGGACATGACATCTCACTTTGGCAATTGGATAAGAAGATAAATAGAATAAATCTGGACGCTAATGACAATAATCGTCCCACGCATCAGCAAACCATCATAAATAGCATAATAATCTTGTGAAAACCTGCCTGATATGGCAGCGATTTTGCTAGACTAGCGCTTATGGTTGAATTGATTATAAGGTGAAAGACCCTATGTTAGCAAAGCGTATCATTCCTTGTTTGGACGTGGACAATGGCCGCGTGGTCAAAGGCGTACAGTTTGTCGATATCAAAGACGCTGGCGACCCTGTCGAAGTAGCGCAGCGCTACAACGAACAAGGCGCTGATGAGATTACTTTTTTGGATATTACTGCCACCAGCGATGAGCGTGATACCACCTATCATACCGTCGAGCGTATGGCAGAGACGGTGTTTGTCCCCTTAACTGTGGGCGGCGGCGTGCGCAAAATTGCTGATATTCGTAACCTACTCAATGCTGGCGCGGACAAAGTGGCGATTAACTCAGCCGCGGTTTTTACACCTGAATTCGTCGGTGAAGCTGCGCAGAAATTTGGTAATCAATGTATTGTCGTCGCCATCGATGCCAAGCGCGTTGCCGATATCGACATCAATGGCATAAAAGTGCCACGCTGGGAGATTTTCACTCATGGTGGCCGCAAGCCTACCGGGATCGATGCCGTCGCTTGGGCACGTAAAATGGCAGAGCTTGGCGCAGGCGAGCTATTGGTCACCTCGATGGATGGTGATGGTACCAAAAAAGGCTATGACTTAGCGCTAATGAAGCATATTACCGATCAGGTCAACATTCCGGTTATCGCTTCAGGCGGTGTCGGTAATCTACAGCACTTAGTCGATGGCGTACTTGAAGGCGGCGTCGATGCGGTGCTGGCGGCCAGTATCTTTCACTTTGGCGAATACACCGTATCGGAGGCCAAAGCCTATATGGCAGCACAAGGCATACCCATGCGCTTATAAGCTTGGTAAAATACAATTGCCTTGACAAAAAATGTTATCATAGCGCTACTTATTTATTTTTGTCAGTTAACTATTGAAAACAATCGAGATTTTGTACAAAAATTTTGCTTATAATGCTACTTATTCAAAGGATTTTTTATGTCAAATTTACAGCAGCAGCGCAATGATATTACCCACATCGATGGTAACTTGCATCAAAACGAAGCGGCGCGTATCGGTATCGTCGTTGGCCGTTTTAATGGGTTTGTCGTTGAGTCATTAGTCGACGGTGCTATCGACGCCCTATTACGTCATGGCGTATTGGGCAGCAACATCACTGTGATTCGTGTGCCAGGTGCCTTTGAGCTACCACTCGTTGCCCAGCGTGCCGCTGAGTCAGATCGTTTTGATGCCATCATTGCGCTCGGCGCGATCATCCGTGGTAGCACGCCACATTTTGACTTTGTCGCTAGCGAGTCTGCCAAAGGTCTGAGCAGCGTTGCGATTGATTATAATATCCCTGTCGCCAACGGTGTCATCACCACCGACAGCATCGAGCAGGCGATTGAGCGCTCAGGCACCAAAGCGGGTAACAAAGGCTCGGAAGCGGCGATGGTCGTCCTTGAGATGCTAGCGGTACTCTCGCAGCTAGACGTTGATGATGACTATGATACTAGTGATGATGCTTAGGTTTAAAAGATAAAGCATTATCATACAGCTCTTTACGTAGAGCTTTTTATGATTAGGTTGACATGGCAAAGACTGCCTCGAATGCGGGTTTTAAACGCTCATGCTAAACCAAGAATAACGTTTCAAGTTTTCAATAAGTACTTTTACAAACACTTTTAATAGGCGCTATGGTCAAAAGTCATGGCGCTTAAGCGCCACAACGGACTGGCAAAGTTGCCAATCGACTACTATTTAACATTTTATTACCCCACTCTCAACTTCGAAAGTGATTGAAAAAAGAAGAGCACCTCACTAATCTATTGTTTTCGACCAAGAATACAATGGAGTTGTGAGATGCCCATAGACGAATTTATCATCAATATCTATTTA
>NZ_CAJHBJ010000035.1:0-21324 GCF_904846595.1 Psychrobacter sp. HII-4
TTTCCTCAGCATACATTTTCTTTAAACGAGCGTTCTCTGCTTCTAATTCTTTAAGACGGGTAATTAATGAAGCATCCATGCCGCCGTATTTACTCCTCCATTTGTAGAAGGTACTCTGACTAATATTGTGCTCACGCAGTATGTCACTGACAGGCACGCCTTGTTCTGCTTGTTTGAGTATATTAACTATCTGGGTGTCGGTAAATCTTGATTTTTTCATGTCGAAATCTCCTGCTGGTATTTTAGCAGTTAGTTTCTACTTTTAAGTGTTATTATTTTTTGGGGTGATTACCTTGTTATGTATAATAAATGAATAATATTATCTTTCAGAATTCCTATTTGCGGAATAATTACTATAACACAGGATTGGACATGCAGAACAAATTGGAAATGATGCGTATCTTTTGTGTCGCAGCAGAGTCTCGAAATTTTAAAGAGGCAGCAACTCAGCTGGGTATTTCCCCACAGGTAGTGACACGGGCAATAAAAGAGCTAGAAGAACAGCGCGGAGAGATTCTGTTTTACAGGAGTACTCGACAAATTAAAATTACCGCTGATGGTGAGCGTCTGGCAAAGCAAGCACGTCTTGCGGTGGAATCGATCGATGCTTTGCTTGTAAAAGACACCAAGGAAAAACGAGATGAAATGAGTGGGACTGTCCGTCTTACTGTGTCGTCTGTGTTAGGGCGTAAATTGGTAGTACCTGCACTAGCAGAATTTGCCATACGTTATCCAGATATTGTCGTGGATTGTGTACTAACAGATTCACACTCGGATGTGATCGATGAGCGGATAGATATCGGGATCAGATTTGGATTTTTGCCGGACAATCGATATGTGGCAAGGGAATTGGCTAAAGTGAAATTTTATTCTGTTGGTACGCCAGAGTTAATTGATAAGGTTGGAATGCCCAAAAAAATTATTGACCTTGATAAATACCCTCTAACAGCACTAGTCGATCATAAAACAGGGCGTTACTGGCCATGGACATTCACCGAAAGTCGAAGCTTTACGCCATCAAAGCCCCGTTTTATTACAGATGATCTAGAAGCTGAATTTCAAGCTATTCTCGCTGGAGTTGGATTCGGACACATGCCTGGATTTCTAGTTTTGCCGTGGCTTAGGAGTGGTAAGCTCATTCATATACTTCATGAGGAAACCTCTCCCGTTTGGCGCCTGTATTTATATCGTCCACAGCGGGGCCCGACACCTTTGCGAATCCGAGCATTGTTTGATTACTTAGTGGAAGTGCTGGGCCATATAGAAACCTAAATCAGATAAGACCATCATGTATTTAGAGTAACTACAATTTTTCCTATTTGCTGATTTGATTCAAGATAGCGCTGAGCGTCATGCATGTCCTCAAAGTTAAAGCAACGGTCGATCACTGGACGAAGATATCCTGCACCTATACTGCTAAGAATAAATCGTCTGGCTTGCTCCCTTAGAACAGGGTCATGGAGAACCTCAAGGAACAAAAAACCTCGCATGGTTAAGCTCTTGCGTAATGCAACTTTAAGGGGAAATGGTGTGATCTCCGGGCTAAGTGCACCATGCATAACCATAGTTCCTCCTATAGACATCGCTTTTGCAATCTGTTCAATATGTGGCCCTCCTACAGCATCGAAGGCGACATCAAGATATTCTCCACCCAAACGTAAAACAAGCGCCTCATACAAATCTGGTTCATCTTCACTGGCTATAACATTTTTAACACCGAGATCCAGTAAACGTTGCTTTTTCTCTATCGTTTGTGTACTTGCAATGACCTTAGCACCCGCTGCTTCAGCTATCTGTATCGCAGCTAGTCCTACACTACTTGAAGCTGCTGTGATCAAGATCGTTTTTCCTTTCGAAACTCCACCAGCATGGATTACACCACCCCAAGCCGTCAAATACTGCATCCAGATTGAAGAAGCTTCTTCCCAGCTTAAGCTATCGGGTTTGTGAACTAAAAAATTTTCTGGAATCAGAAGCTTGTCCGCATATGTCCCATATTTGGCTAGATTGTCAGTCGGAAGAATCGATACTGCATCTCCTGGAGAAAATTGGCGTACACCTTCACCTACCGCAAGAACTATGCCTGCTCCCTCATATCCCAGACGAGAAGGGAATACTGCCTTTTGAATATAATTACCACGCCGAAACATTACATCAGCTCGGTTGAGTCCGATCGTTTTCATCTGTATTAGAACTTCTCCTGCGGCTGGTAAAGCAACAGGAAGTGTTTCTAATGTCAGAACATCTGTATCTCCAATACAATTGAAGCGCCAAGTCTTGGCCTGAAGTGCGTTAAATGACATCGATAACTACCTTAATATTGGCAGAGCGATCTTGAACAGCATCATGAGCCTCAATCGCTTGGTCTAGAGTAAAATGACGAGGATCAACAATAGCACGCAGTTTACCTTCCTCAACGAGACGAGTCGCGGTCTTAAGGACATCACCATGATGAGAACGGCGATTGCCTGTTAACGTCGGCATTAGGACGAATACGCCAGACACTGTGGCACTCCGTAGAGATGAATTCGCTAAATTATGATTGCCAAATGCAGCACAGCTGGTGATGTGGCCATAGTGAGTCGTCATGGAAAGTGACGCTTCGAGTACTGGACCACCCACAGTGTCATAAACAATGTTAAAACCTTGACCCTCAGGGCTTGCAGCAATAATGTCATCGGAAGATGCTGTTGTGTAATCGAGAGGTGTTGCACCGAGTTCTGAAATCAGTGATTGATCAGCTGTACGAGCAGTCGCCCAAACATTTGCATCAAGTGCTTTTGCAAGCTGAACCACCATATAACCAACGCCACCAGCACCACCTTGAACCAGTACAGTTTGCCCTGGTTGGACCTTCGCATTATCCACCAAACCCTCCCAAGCGGTGAGGAACGTCAATGGTAGTACTGCTGCCTCGCGCATAGAGATATTCCGTGGCTTTAATGCGATCAGATCAGCATCTACTGCAACATATTCTGCTAAAGATCATTGAAGACCACGAACGCCACCAATCAGACCGTAAACTTCATCTCCGACGTTGAAGTGAGTGACACCTTCACCAACAGCAGTTACAACCCCAGCCATATCCGTTCCCAACACGGCAGGAAGCTCTGGCATAGCATATGGTGCTTCACCAAGACGAATTTTATAATCAATAGGGTTTACACCACTCGCATGAATACGTACTAGAACTTGCCCAGCCTCTGGTTGAGGTATAGGGAGTTCTACACGTTTAAATTCATGATCACCGAAATTTTCTAGGATAAGCGCATTCATCATCTTACTCATAGTTGTTCCTTATTCTTAACTGGGGGATGATGTGCACAGTATCAAAGTAAAATAATCCAATAAATGATATTTATAGGATTTAATAATTCCTAAATAATGAATAATAAATATCATTCGCTCACTAAAGAAGTGGGGGGGGTAAGCGGATGCTTACCGAAAAAGAGATCTACACAGACCTCTTTTTTATTTGGGTTTAATATGTGAAATTATTGCTGAGTGTCATCTTCATTCAGAATTTGCCCTGTCTGCTTAGGTGTAATTAAAGGTGCAGTCGGACGCGGTCCTGTGTATTGCAAGCCGATACCCGCATAGACATCATCTGCTGCAACTTCGGTTTCAAAACGTTCTTTGTCTCGTTCTCGGATTTCTTGGCTAATTTCTTCAACATCACTCTGGTCAACACCCAATTCTTCTAAAATCGCACCGCCAAATAGCATTGCCGACTCGAAGGTTTCTCGAATCATATAATCCACATTTTGTTTTGCTAAATGCAACGCATGCTCACGGTCATAAGAGCGAACCAGTAACTTGGTTAAAGGAAATTCATGTTGCACCAACTCTACAATCTTATTCGTCGTTTCTTTGTGGTCTACGCAAACAACAATTGCTTCAGCCGTATCTGCTCCAGAGGCATGTAAAATATCTAAACGAGAACCATCACCATAGTAAATTTTAAATCCAAATCTTTCAGCGTTTTGAATCATGTCGATATCATTATCAATGATGGTCACATCAATGCCTCGAGCAAGCAGTAATTGACTGGAGACTTGTCCAAAACGACCGAAACCAATCATCAAAACTTTTCCAGAAAGTCCTTCGGCAATACGGACATTTTCTAAAGAAGTTTGTTCTTTAGTTTGGATAAAACGTTCAAATAGAATGCCAACAATCGGGGTCAAAATCATCGACAAGATTACAATCGCAGTCAGGTTTGAGCTTTCCTCAGCACTAATGATTTGGGCACTCAAGGCGGCAGCAAAGAGTACAAAAGCAAACTCCCCCCCTTGAGCCATTAGTAATGCGCGATCGAGTGCTTCAGAGTGTGAACTTTCGGCCAGGCGTGCAGTCAGATAAATGATGGATGCTTTGACAAACATCAGCAGAATTACAGCACTTAAAATTAACGCCCAGTTATTTTTTATGACGTTAAGGTCTAATGACATGCCTACGCCTAGAAAAAATAATCCGAGCAATATGCCACGAAACGGTTCAATATCTGCTTCAATCTCATGGCGAAAAGTGGATTCGGAGAGTAATACCCCTGCAAGGAATGCCCCCATTGCCATCGATAAGCCACTGACTTGCATCAGTAATGATGCGCCGAGTACCACTAAGAGTGCTGCTGCAGTCATGACTTCACGGGCTTTGGCTGCGGCTAATAAGCGAAATAAAGGGTTAAGCAACCAATAGCCTGCAGCGATTAAACCTGCAATTGAAATTAAACCAATCCCAATGCTCTGCAAACGCGCAGAAGTACTTTCAACAACTTGATTCGGTGCGATAAAAGCGACAATTGCCAATAAAGGGACAATCAATAAATCTTCAAAAAGCAGGATCGAGACAATTTTTTGTCCTCGTGGTTGAGCAATGTCTCCACGATCTCCCAAAAGTTGCATCACAATTGCAGTCGAGGTGAGTACAAAGCCTGCAGCACATACAAAACTCACCTGCCAAGAATAGCCATAGGCCAAGCCTACCGCCATTAACCCCAATGAACAGGCACTAATCTGTAATGTGCCTAATCCAAAAATTTCTTTTCTTAAACTCCATAAATACGATGGACGCATTTCTAGTCCAATCACAAACAGATACATCACAATACCAAGCTCAGCAACATGCAGAATAGACGCAGAATCGTAGAAAAACGCTAGTCCAAATGGACCAATAATTAATCCTGCAATTAAATATCCCAATACCGAGCTTAATCCTAGGCGCTTGATTAAGGGGACTGAAATCACTGCCGCTGTGAGCAGTATAACAGGGGATAGGAGGTTGATAGATGTGGCTTCTGCACTCATATATTTCTCAGATTTTGTATAGAGTCTGTTAACAATTCAAGTATAGAAAGTAAATTAAAAACACAAGTGTAAAAGGTTTGTAGTTAGTTGAAAAAGTTAGGTATTCACTATACCCAAATTTCAAGCAATCAATGGGGTAATTTTATCACTGCATTTGAAACACTACCTAAATTTTTAAGGTTTATAAAAAATATTGCTTTTTTATACTATGGGGTACTATATAGTTAGCTGAATGTAAAACTGTTATGGGTTTAAACGCGCTACTGGTATAAATTTTACTTGCGTGCTGCGTTCCCAGAGGCTGCGCAAAATTCATCCCAGTAGCGCTATGACATTTTTAGAGTGTATCGACTATAGTATTAATGCTAGCAAATAAGGAGGTCTGATGCCTAATCAGGTTGAAGACAAAAAAAGATTCTTCTACGTGTCAGAAAGATCAAAGGTCAGACGCAAGCGATTGAAAAAGCGTTAGAAGACAATGTGGAATGTGGTGCAATTCTGCAACAATAGCATTATGTCGAAATAAAAACCTAAATTTTGGCTCAGCTATGGGGAAATTTTTTTTAACTTTTATATAACAAAACTTTCTGACATGCATACATTAGCAATGTCAGAATCAGTTTTCATTCTAATCAATTGTGGAGTTTTAGTCATGCTTAAAACAGCTTTATATGTCCGTCTTGAAGCTAAACCAGGTAAAGAAGACGAAGTGGAAGCTTTCCTTAAAGGCGGTTTACCTATTGTAATGGAAGAACCTGCGACAGTTGCGTGGTTTGGCCTACGTCTTGGACCTACAACATTTGGTATTTTTGATGCATTTCCTGATGAGGCGGGTCGCCAAGCACATTTATCTGGCAAGGTTGCAGCTGCTTTGATGGATCAGGCCGATGAGCTATTTTCAGAGCCACCGTCTATTGAAAAAGTAGATGTTTTGGCTAGTAAACTACCAGGTCATACCGACGCTTAAATGTATGAGAGTGCTGCCTGAAATTTTGAATGAAAGGCAGCACTTCAACCTTGTGAGGTTTGTCAGAGGCTTTTTATTCAAGTTGGGCTACTTTATTTAATGGCTTAATCTCATCATTTACATGGGTCAATATCCAAAATAGGGTAAATAAACGAATGAACCGCCCCGATTATGTCGGAGTCTGGTTTACTTGAGTCAGGCAGCAATACCTGACAGGATTAAATTATCATAATACCGCTTTTCAAACTCAAAGGGTGACACATATCTAATCGTGCTATGCAAACGGGTTTTGTTAAACCAATCGACCCATTCAAGGGTTGCCAGTTCAACATCATTGATACCAGTGCAGTTCTCCTTTAAATAGTCAATTACCTCAGACTTATAAAGCCCGTTGACCGTTTCAGCCAATGCGTTGTCATAAGAGTCGCCTGTTGTACCAACAGAGGCAATGACGCCAGAATCCGTCATTTTATCAGTATAGCGAATGGATAAGTACTGAGTCCCTCGATCACTGTGATGAATCACATCTTTGGGATGGTTCCTATCTGCTATCGCCTGATTTAGCGCAGCCATAACCATATCGGTATTCATGCGATTAGATACCTTCCAGCCGACGATATCAGGGGTGCAGCCAATCTTTGACGCTATGGCTTGAATGGCTGACCATGTGGAGGGATGGTTCACCTTAAAGTTTGAACAAGGATTGGTATAGCTGTTAATATATAACTGAAGAAAGTAGGGTACAAAAACACAATAACCTAACTTGGAGATAAAAATGATTACCCATGTACCTGATGTAACTTTTAAAACTCGTGTTCGTGATGAATCTATCGGTGGTGAAAACCCATTCAAATGGTATGATCTAACCACAGATGAGTTATTTGCCAATAAAAAAGTAGTTGTATTCTCACTACCTGGCGCCTTTACACCAACCTGTTCAACCAGTCATTTGCCTCGCTATGAAGAGCTTTACAATGAGTTTAAAGCGCTAGGTGTTGATGAAGTTGTTTGTGTTTCTGTTAACGATGCCTTTGTTATGTACCAGTGGGGCTTAAAGCAAGGCCGTGAAAACGTTTTCTTACTTCCTGACGGTAACGGTGAGTTCACTCGCAAAATGGGTATGCTAGTTGAGAAAAGCAACCTTGGCTTCGGTATGCGCTCATGGCGTTATTCGATGTATGTCGATAATAAAGAAATCAAAAAGGTGTTCAAAGAACCTAACTTCGGTGACAACTGCCCAACAGACCCGTTCGAAGTGTCAGATGCTGACACCATGTTAGAGTATTTAAAAAGCCAGAAGTAAATCAAATTAATTTTTGATAAATAAAGCTCTAATTGTTATGAAGCTGCGTTGTCTTTCACTATAAAGGCAACGCAGTTTTTTTGGTGAACCGCCCCGACTTTATCGAAGGCTGATTTACTTGAGTCAGGCAGCAATGCCTGACAGGGTTAAATTATCATAATATCGCTTTTCAAACTCAAAGGGTGACACATATCCAATCGTGCTATGCAAACGGGTTTTATTAAACCAGTCCACCCACTCAAGGGTTGCCAGTTCAACGTCGTTAATTCCATGCCAGTTCTCTTTTAAATACTCAATCACCTCAGACTTGTACAGTCCATTGACTGTTTCAGCCAAGGCGTTATCGTATGAATCGCCTGTTGTACCAACAGAAGCAATAACACCGCTGTCAGCCATCTTATCAGTATAGCGAATAGATAAGTACTGAGTCCCGCGATCACTGTGATGAATCACATCTTTGGGATGGCTTCTATCTGCTATTGCTTGGTTCAATGCCGCCATTACTATATCAGCATTCATACGATTAGAGACTTTCCAGCCAATGATAGCACGGGCAAACATATCAATGATGAAGGCGGTAGATACCCAGCCACTCAATGTTTTAACGTAAGTAAAGTCAGCAACCCATAGCTGGTTAGGACGATAAGCGCTAAAGTTACGATTGACTAAGTCATCAGCGCGCTTTTGATTGTCGCGGCTGTTGGTGGTAATCTTGCCTTTGCCACGCCAGACGCCTTGTAGGCCATACTGCTTCATTAAACGCTCTACGGTGCAACGAGCAACCTTGAACCCATCCGCTTTCATCTGCTGCCAGACTTTACGCACACCATAACGGCATTTACTGTCCTGCCAGATGCGCCTGATTTCACTGATGTAGAAATCGTCATAATGACTGCGTAATGAGCGCTTCTCAGGGCAATACTCTAGGTCTTTAGCACGGTAGTAGGTTGATGGGGCAATCGGTAGTACTCGGCAGATTGGCTCGATCCCATAATTTTTTTAGGGGCTGTCCTAGATAACTAGTTCAAACCCTGTTTACCCCATTGTTTTAATTGTAGTCATTGCGACTTTGGGTCACTGTGATTAAAACGCCACTCACATTCCTTTAAATAGAGGTGAAAATGCTCTTTTGGAACTCCGTTAAACTTGCGTAGATGCCGTTTAGCTTGGTTCCAGAAGTTCTTTATACCGTTAATGTGATTCTTGTCATTAACAAAGGTTTTGGAGTGGTTGATACGATAATGAGTAAACTCACTGACATCTAATGCGTTATAGCTTTTAAATGAGTCAGTATAAACAATGCTATCAGGCTTCACTTTTTCTCTTATGATGGGGATCAAGGTATCTGCTTTAGCATTGGGTATCATACAAGCGTAGACCTTGCCATTACGCTTTAATAGGCCAAACACGGGCACTTTGCTACCAGCACCTCGCCCTCGCTTGCCTTTACGAGTTCCACCAAAGTATGATTCGTCTACTTCGATTTCGCCTTCAAATAGACCAGGGTTTTGACTATTCTCGTAAATAAGCACTCGTAGCCTATGAAAGTAATAACTGGCTGTGGTTTTATTAACACCAATTAGGCTTGCTGCTGTTCTCGCGGTAGAACCAGTAACAAATAACTCGATGAGTCTGTTTTGTTTATACCAACTTAGTTTACTCTTTCTCATAGTGCTATCCTAAATAATTTTGCTTATCTAGGACAGCCCCTTTTTTTATGATCATCAATAAAGTCGACCATTACTTGGGTGGACGGCCCTTCTCCGCCTGGGCTTCAAGACCAGCAGCTTTGCGTATAATCTCATTGGCTTGTCTAAGCTCTCTATTTTCGCGCTCGAGATCCTTAATACGTTGTTCTTGGCTTTGCGCTTGTACTGATGCCGGAATGGTTTGATCGATATGCTTTTTATGCCAGGATCGCAGTGTCTCAGGCGTACAGACAATCTTGGGAGCAATAGCTTGAATCGCTGACCAGACGGATGGGTAGTCGCTCGACGCTTCAATCAGCATGTGAATGGCGCGTTCTTTAATCTCAGAAGTGTAGGTTTGTCTTTTCATTGTCGTATTCTCTTGGAACGTTGAGTCTCCGACAATACCGGGGCGGTTCACATCTTACTTTTGCCAGTTAAGTTCACTTATTTTAAAATACGGACATGACATAAGGTTGGTCAGTGTTACGTTGGATTGACTCTATAAGGATAAATACTCAGCCCTTATAGCGCGACACATTGACCCAAGTTTTTTGTTTTGGCTTTTTTTGCTACCTGTAAAGCGACGGCTGCATCAAAGCTGGCTGCGCCCACTGATTTAAACAGCGTCATACCTTTATCCTCCTTTACATCGAGGCTGATTTTTTTATTGACCAAATCCCCCAATGTGCCAGTGAGCCTATCCCATGTCCAAGCACTATCACTGTCCTCATGCGCTTGTATCAAGTCCCCTGCTTCATGTAAGCCGCCTTCAGCATCGTCAATAATCACGGAGTCGCAGGCCTCTATCACTGAGTTACTGACTTCCTTCATCGTGGCCTGATAAGCGCCCACCGCATTGATATGAACATTTGCCTTTATCTGCGCCGCCTCAAACAGTCCTGCCGTCGCGCGTGTGGCCAGATTGATAATATCTGCGTCTCTGATTGCCTCTTCAATATGCTCACAAACCTCAACATCAACTTGCCATTGTGGATACTCTTGTATAAACCTGTCTCGAAACTGATGCGCCGTCTGCGCCGTTCTATTCCATAGTTTTACGTGCGTGATATCTGGACGTACTGTGAGAATAGCGTTTAGCTGCTCATATGCCATCCCGCCTGTACCGACCACTGCTGCCACTCGACTGTGTGGATTCGCCAGATACTTAGTCGCTATCCCCGACAGCGCGGCGGTACGCACTTGGGTGATATATATTCCGTCCAAAAAAGCCAGCATATCGCCTGTCTCATTATTTGAGACAGTGATGGCGGCCATGGTGGTTGGTTTATCGCGCTGAGGATTGTCGGGACAGATGGTGACCAGCTTGACGACTGCATACTCGTTTTCACCATCAAAAACCACTGACGGCATCGACAAATGCGAGCCTGAGGTGTGTGCATCACTCTCCTGAAAAGTAGGAATGACTAGGCGCTCAGGTGTTTTAATCCAGCTCGGATGCTCGCCTTGTATCTTCAGCAGCTCCTCGATAGCACTGATGGCCATTGGCATGGTTAGCTGTTTTTTTACGGTATGAATGTCTAAAATCTGCATAATTATCCTTAATCTGTTTTGTTATTTCATTATGAACAATCCTTAAATGTGACATTAAAAAACCTAATAAGCAACCCGCCATTTTTAGAGCTTTTATCACGGTTTATCATTTTAACTAAGTCAATAACCTCACTATGCAAATAACCAAATTATCTAATGATCTTGAGACATTGACCAGCGTGATACAGTGTGAGGCCAAGCTCTGTAAACCCAGACTTGATACCGCCAAAAGCAACCTTTGCTTCCTCTAAAGTCTTGAAAGGTAGCGGAATGCTGTCTCTTTTGCCGGTCACGATATAGTCTGCAAAGCATTTACCCATAAGCGTGCCAGTGGTAATGCCGCGACCATTATAAGCCGTCGCCGTCAGCAAGCCTTCGTCTGGCTCCATCACGCGAAAGATATGGTCTTGGGTAAAGCCAAAGCTACCGCACCATTCATACTGCCAGTCAAACGCGGGTAAATCTGGATAGTAGCTTTTTTGCACCGCATTGGCCCATGACTGATAAAAGGATTTTGGTTTCATCTGCGTCCCACCAACCGTGCCCAATAATAAGCGACCATCGTTATCACGGCGAAAGCTAGATAGCGCCAGACGTGTGTCCCAGGCACCTGTTTTGTAGGGCAATATGCGCTCTGCCGCTGCACCGCTCAGCGGTTCGGATGCAATCTGATAGTAATAAACCAGATAAAAAGTCTTGGCGATATCTGTCCATTCGCCTTCGGTATAAGCGTTGGTTGCGATAATCACACGCTCAGATTTGACACATGCTTTGGCCGTTCTGGCGTACCAATGACCGCCTACTTTTTCTAGTGATTCAACAGCAGAGTGCTCATAGATCGTCACGCCAAGATTTGCAGCGACTTTGGCAAGTCCTCGGACATAAGCCAGTGGATTGATAGTACCCGCACGGTGGTCTAATAAGGCTTTATTGATACTGGTGGTACCGCAGTATTCGTGGCACTTACTGCCTGTCAATACCTCCACATTAGCGCCGCGGCGACTGAGCTGCTCGTATCTGATATCGACATCAACCTCACCTTTGGCATTGTGCGCCATATGAATATTGCCTGCTTGGGTCGCTTGCGCGTCGATATCATAGCGTTTGATTAAGTCAAACACCAAACCCGGCGCTTGACCAAGCGCTTCGGTCAAGCGCTCACCATCTGCCGCGCCTAGGCTAATGCTTAAGTCATCAGGGCGAGCCCACGTACCCGCATTGACCAGACCCACGCTTTTCCCTGAGCCGCCACTACCGATACTTTGACTCTCAAGTAAGACAACCTTGACGCCTTTTTCAGCGAGATGAATTGCTGCAGACAGTCCAGTATAGCCGCCGCCAATGATGCACACCGCCGCTTGGGTATCGCTACTCATTTGACTATATGTGTCAATATTAGGCGCCGTCATGCTCCACAAACACTGCTCTTGCAACATATCAGACTCCCTTTAGCATACTTCACTTAGTGAAGCATTGGTATCGAGCTTTGCTGTGGCCGGCTCTTCACGCGGTATGAACTTATCAAGGAACGCCCAAAGCAGGCCAAATAAAGGCGACAACCAGCAGGCAAAGGCAAAAGGCGCATAGGTCAAGGTGGCGATACCGAGTGTCGCTGCCACAAAGCTACCACCCATGTTCCATGGGATAAGGGGCGACAAAAGTGTCCCCGCGTCTTCAATAGAGCGCGTCAATGTCGTACGTTTATAGCCCATCTCTTTATACTTATCTTGCAACAAACGGCCTGGCAAAACACAAGTGGTATAAACATCACCGATGAGTGTCCCGACACTGAGCACACTGCCGTACGTGGTAAACACCAGACCCAGACGCGATTTTACAAAGTTATTAATCTTTGCCATGATGGCCCTAAGCGTGCCGTAGTGCTCAAGCGCACCGATAAAACCCAAGGCAAAAATGGTCAAACTGATGACCCACGTCATCGACATGACACCGCCTTTTGACAGCAGCTGATCCACCACCTCAAAGCCCGTCTCACTGACAAAGCCGTTTTGTAACACATCAAACACCTCACTTACTGCCACGCCCTGCATAAACACAGCAATACACCGTCGGTATCGCTGGCATTTTCATCACAGCGGCGACAATGACCACCACTGCCGGTAGCAAAGTGACGATGCTTAAATTGTAATTGGCCGCTAGGTTGTCTTGTAGTGCACGGATAGACGACAGGTCAATACTGTCATCACCATACCCCATACCTATCCACGCATAGATAGCCAAAGCGGTAATCATGGCGGGAACGGTCGTCGGTAACATACCTTTGATGTGATCCCAAAGATCGACGCCAGCAGCAGCAGGCGTTAAGTTAGTGGTGTCTGATAGCGGCGACATTTTGTCACCAAAAAAAGCCCCCGAGACGATCGCACCGCCCGTTAGGTGTGCTGGGATACCAAGCCCCAAACCGATACCCATCATCGCAAGACCCACGGTACCCACAGTCCCCCACGAGGTGCCCGTAGCAACAGAGATAATGGCGCAAATGATACAAACAGAAAATAAAAACGAGGAAGGGGAAAAGATACTAAAGCCGTAATACAAAATGGTCGGCACGGTGCCGGCGATAATCCATGCACCAATGAGCATGCCCACGCCCATCAAGATAATCATCGCAGGTAAACCAATTTTGATGACCTTTAAAAAACGCTCTTCCATACCTTGCCAATGACGGCCACGCAGCTTCATAAATAAGCCGGTGATTAATATGCCGCAAGCAAGAGGAATGTGAGGGGTAAAATCTTTAAATACAAAGAACTGTATCATCAGAATGATAGCAGTCAGTAACAGAGGGGCAATATCCAGTAAAAAGCTAGAAGATGGGCCATAGCCATCTACATCGGGGTCGTGCGATTTATCATCGATCATGATAGTTCTACCTTCCTTAGTAGTCGTCGATGGGAGTGGCAACCAATCCTTGATTGCTTATTATTTTTGGCCTGCCAAGCTTCTATAAATGAGGCTTGGCAGTTTGTAGATAAATAAATCAAATCAACAAAAATTTGTACTCACCTTTTTATCAACCAAAGCTAATACCTTGCGCTAGTGGCAGCTCTTTTGAGTAGTTGATGGTATTGGTCTGGCGGCGCATATAGACTTTCCACGCATCAGAGCCAGATTCACGGCCACCGCCGGTTTCTTTTTCACCGCCAAACGCCCCGCCGATCTCAGCGCCACTGGTACCGATATTGACATTGGCAATACCGCAATCACTGCCGCGGTCACTGAGGAAAGTCTCCGCTTCACGCAAATCATTGGTAAAGACGCATGATGATAGGCCTTGTGGCACATCGTTTTGCATCTCGATCGCTTCATCAAAGTCTTGGTAGGTCATGACATACAGAATCGGCGCAAACGTCTCGCTTCTGGCGACATCGTTTTGCTCGTCAAACTCGACAATGGCAGGTGTCACGTAATAGGCGTTAGGGTATTTGTCTGCAAGGACGCGCTCGCCGCCCGTAACCGTGCCGCCCGCGTCTCGCGCCTTTTTTAACGCTGCTTGCATATTATTAAAGCTGTCTTCATCGATCAGCGGACCGACCAGATTGCCCTCTAGTGGATGACCGATACTGACGGTTTCATACGCAGACTTGATGCGCGGTAAGATATCGTCTTTGATAGATTCATGGACAAATAGGCGACGTAATGTCGTACAGCGCTGGCCTGCCGTCCCAACCGCGGAAAATAAAATCCCGCGTAACGCTAAGTCTAAATCGGCACTTGGTGCCAAGATCATGGCGTTGTTACCACCAAGCTCAAGCAAGCATTTACCAAAACGATTGGCAACTTTTGGCCCGACTTCTCGGCCCATACGCGTACTGCCGGTGGCGCTCACCAAAGCCACGTCTTTGTGCTCCACCAAGGCGTTACCGACATCGGTTTTGCCGAGTAAGACTTGCGATAGATGCTCTGGCGCATCGCCAAATTTGGCCAAGGCTTTTTCAAACATTGCCTGACAGGCCAAAGCGACAAGCGGGGTTTTTTCTGATGGTTTCCAAATCACCGGGTTACCGCAGACGATGGCCAGCGCAGTATTCCACGACCACACCGCAACGGGAAAGTTAAAGGCGGAGATGACACCAATCACCCCGAGCGGATGCCATGTCTCACGCATGTGATGGCCTGGGCGCTCTGACGCAATCGTCAAACCATAAAGCTGACGCGACACCCCGACGGCAAAGTCGCAAATATCAATCATTTCTTGCACTTCACCTAGGCCTTCTTCTTTAATCTTGCCCGCCTCAAATGACACCAGCATGCCTAAGTCTTCTTTATGCTCGCGCAGCACTTCACCGAGCAGGCGCACCAGCTCGCCACGTCTTGGCGCAGGCACCACGCGCCACTCTTTGAAAGCTTTTTTGGCATTGGCAATCTTGGTGTTGACCTCATCAACGCTGTCCAAGGTTATGCTGCCGATCGCCGAGCCATCAATCGGGCTATTGACGTCAAAATCACCATTTTGGTATTGGTCCTCTTTGACACCCATCGCGGCCATATACTGCTTGATCATAATCCATCCTTTTTATTAATTTATGCTTCCTTGAGAGACTTATTAACTTAACTTGCGTCTAGGCAAGTTGCAAAATAATTAATTTCTTACTGTCATTCCTTTTTGGAATGCTCATTAACAGTTCCAATTATCTATCACGGTTTTAGATAACGCGTTTTAAAACCTTACTATTTAGTTGTCCCAAACACGCTTTGAGACTCTCTGCTTGTAGCGTTTGATAAAGCTCAAGCTCATCGTAAACCTGAGCGCCCAAAGCATTCTCAAACGCTTCTTTATTAGAATTAATGCCACCACTGCTTTGCTTGCCGCTGTGTTCGTCTTTTTCATTATTGTTTTCATTGTCGTTTGTGCTGTCGTCATGCAGATTGGACTGAAAAATTCCCGCCGCACTGACAGGTAAAAAATCCTCATAGACAATAGGTTCTAGGCGAATCATTCCTTGCTCAAGCAAATCAGTAATCACTTGCTTTGATAAAGGGTTATTTACGTTTTCTACGTCTATAGAATCTAACGTTGGCTCGTTATCTGTATCGCTATCGACCGCTTGATAGTAAAAATACGCCAAACCTTCGTCATGTAATGCTCGATAATCATCAGGGAACGCTGCAAATGCACTTTCTAAAACTTGATAATACTCCAAGGCGTTATTGGCATTTGGCGTCACTCCTAACTGGCGGCGAGCTTGTCTAAGCAATTGGTCATACAGCGCTCGGCCTTTGGGCGTTAAAGCCACACCGCGCTGCTCAATCTCACCAAAGCGCGCAGTATGATGCCCCGTTTGATAGCGGCCGTTAGGATTTTTAAAGCTAACCGCTTCTTCTAATGCTCTAAAACTGGTCTGACGCAATAAAATAGGACATCGCCGTCTCGGTGGCCCTTCTATAATGGCTTTTGGCGGGATACCTTTTGCCTGCATACCTGCTTGTACCGCATCGATATCTAAGGTTCGAGGGGTCAAATGATTGATATGCGGACCTTTAAAACCGACGACGTCAGCAATAAGTCCGTGTTGGCTTAATAGCTGCTGATAAAGCGCTTTTGACACGGGCGTTTTGTCATGCCAGCGAAAGGTTTCTAACGCTTCTTTGACAAATTGCTTAGCGTCTATCGCCGTCAGCCCGCCCTCCTCCTCAAAACGCTCAATCAAGCTAATAACATTATCTGTAAATATTTTGCGTTTATCTAGCGACGCCATTGCCTCTTGCTGTAAGGCCTCATCATCAATCAGATCAAGACGCAATAGAGAAGTAAAAACGCGAAATGGACTGTTATTTAATGACTGCGTGTCAAGCGCTCGAAAAGCCGTAGAATGCACAGGCACGCCAGCGGGCGCCAAATCATAATAGCCAACAGGATGCATACCCATCACCGCAAACAGCCTGCGCATCATACTTAGCTCGTCCGCGGTGCCCAGTCTAATCGCACCGTGGCGCTCCATACCTAACCTATCAATCTCTCCGGTGTGCGCAAGCTGTTGCCTGATATCAGGCTGTTTATTTAATACTTCAGTATTTACTTCAGTCACCAAATCGATGAGGTCACCATATAACGGCACTTCTTTTTGGTACATCTCTGACATGGCGATAGAAAAATTGTGGCGAATAGCATCGCTATTGATAAAGGTATGGCTCACAAGTATGTATCCTTTTTCTCAGGTGTTTTTGCTGCTCCATGGCTGTCTCTTATCTTCCTAGACCAGATAGATAATAATTTGAGCAAACCCGCCTATCATCAGCAAACGAAGAATAGTTATGGCGTCATTCCTTTTTGTCATTGGCATAAAAAACCGGCCATAAGTCGGCCGGTAGTCAGGCAGGTAGCAGCACCTGCTTAGCCCATCGATTATCAAACCTCATCAATAAAGCATTGACAATGAGTAGCTGACACCCAAAAGCATGCATTGATTTTTTAGCTTACCGTACACACTCTATGTCCTGCTTAGGGTCGTTTGAGTGTTGCAGGTAAGTTGAGATCCACTCTACAATAACTTTGACTTTGTGCGAATTACCCAAAGACAATGGATAAGCTATATAGTAAGCACCCCGGCCCTTTGCTGCATAACTCCACGCACGCACCAAGGACCCTGACTGCAGCTCTGGCGCCACTAGGCGCAGTGGCACCAAGGCGATACCATAGCCGAGTAATGCCGCCGATATACTCGTATGAAAAGTGTCAAAACGTGGGCCGACAAAGGTGCCCTCGATACGAATACCCTGCTGTCTAAAATACTCATACCAAGCGCTGGGGCGAGAGCTGAGCTGTAGCAAGGTACACTGAGCGATGTTGCTCGTACAAGGCGCTTTACCAGCCAAATAATCCGGATGACAAACCGCCACATTATACTCATCAAACAGCTTGATGGACTCCATCCCTCCCCAAATCCCGTCACCATACAAAAACGCCACATCGACATTTTGATCTTCAGAAAAAAACGGCCCAGCCAGCTCTTTAATATTTAGATTAATCAACGGATGAGCCCTGCCAAAGCCATTGAGCGCAGGCATCAGCCAACGCGAGCAAAAGGTCGGATGCGAGACGATTTTCAGCACTTCTGAATTATCGCTGTTTGACATCAGACTGGTAGTCGCCACCTCGATATGTTTGAGAATCTCTAACACCTCTAAATAGTAAGTCTTGCCAGCGGGCGTCAAGGAAATGCGGTGCGGCGTCCGATAAAACAACGACAGGTTCAGCATCTCCTCTAATTGCGCGACTTGCTTACTGATAGCGCTTTGCGTCATGTGCATCTCTTGCGCGGCGTTGGTAAAGCTCAAATGCCGAGCTGCCGTCTCAAAACACTGCAAAGCGGTCGTCGATGGGTATTTTCTAAAAGCCAAAGGGGTCTTAACATCAGTGCTCATAACTTATGGGTTCTCATTCGACATATCAGTAAAAGAGGTTTCTAAAATAAACATAGCCATGTATCTGATTTATTTAGATTTGACTATAACCACATTATCCCAGTTATAAGAGACGATATAAATCGTTTTACCTGCCAGTCTGTCTAATTTTTAGAAATTTAGTAAATCTCAACTCGTAAAGGATAACAAAAACAATTATCATTACCTTTAATATAAATAATTTTTTGAATATTTGTTGTTTGTGAGTATACCTATGACCCTCGCCTCCTCTTTTGTAACTACCCCCGACTTAGACGATCAAGCCCAGCTCTATACCGATCTAAACGACCCTGAGATAGCGGGCATCATCGCTCACATCAATGAAGAACACATCGATGAGCTGCTTGGGTTTTTGCGGGCTTTTAGCCCATTATCGGCAGCTGAACTTGAGCATACAGAGGTGCAATTAACTGCGATTTATGCAGAAGGTATCTGCCTGCAAGCCAAACCCTTGGCGACGCCGCCTATCGACTCCAAAGACAGCCACCGGCAACCACAGTCTTTCTTTATTGGTTTTGCCGCCCCCCTCACGCAAGTCGATGAGCTACAAGAACAGTATATTTTGCTTCGGCAGCGAGCAGATAAAAAACTGGGCAAAAAAACCATCAAGCTGACTCGGCAGGTCTTTGTCGTAGAGCGCAGCTATAAAGTCAGTGAAAACATGTTGCGTCTTGAGCTTAGTATGGACTCACAAGGCCATCGTCATGACAGCTCTAGCCCAGATACCGTGCCTACAAACGAGGCAGGCTACGCGTATTTGTTCGATTTGACGCATAACGCGATGACAGCCAGCAGCAGCCAGCCTAGCAAAAACACCGCGCCGCCCGCCCGAGCGCAGGTCTACTACACCTTAAGAAAGGCATGGCGGAGCGCTGATAGCGTGCGAGCATGGGTCGATGTTTTTTTGCATGGCGATACCTCAGGCGGCAATTGGGCCATGGCACTGCAGGCAGGTGACACCGTGGTCACCAAACGAGAGTTTCCTGAAAAAGTGGCGCATTTACACACAGGACAGACACTACTGATCGTCGATGAGACCTCCATGCCCACAGCAGCACGTTTATTAGAGCTATGGGACAACCCCATGCCGCCGCTGATCATTTGTGTCACCCAAGATGCCGCTGACCAAGAGTATTTTAATGACATCACACTGAGCATCGATGCCAAAGACAGCAACAAAAACAGTCCCCAACATCATATCGACCGTCATTTTACCGTACTGCCTATGATAATGGATCCTGCCTCGGTAGGGCAAAACGTCGCGCCGCAGATCGACAGACAACTGGCGGACTATTTAGCCAAGCAGCCATTGCAAATCGACAAAGTATGGGGCGCGCTAGAGGCAAAAACCGCAAAGGCGCTCCGCCCTTTATTACAAAAAAGACTGGGGCTTGAGCGTAGCGATGTGGTGGTCAAGGTATATTGGCGACATGACTAAATCCCAGACTAGGACTGGGCTTGGACAAGGCTAAGATGAGTTAGGATGGAAAAATTACCACCTCGTCTCCTTCTTGCCATGGCTGATACTTCGTCATCACTTGCAAAAACAGCGGATGCGCCAGCAAATGCTTCAGCCAGCGCTGCAGGTGTGGATACGGCAAGTGGTAAAATACTTCGCGATTTACATGGGCGAACTGACGGACAAAGGGCATGATACCAATATCAGCAACGCTGATGCCATCTCCGAGTAGATAAGTGCTATCGGTCAGCTGCGTCTCCAATATCTGCAAAAACGCCTCGCCGCGCTGGCGATACTCTTCTTGGCTCATCTCAGGATGACGATCCGCATACTTATAGCGATCCAGCCAATGCTTAAACTCATTATCATTTTTATCGATTAGGGCATTAGCCTGAGACAAAGTCTGAGCATCAAGCAAGCGGTTTGGATCATGCTGGCCTAGCGCCCACATCATGATATCAAAGCTCTCTTCAATCACAGTACCATCAACAAGCTGTAGCACAGGCACCGTGCCTTTTGGGCTAATTGCTAGCATCTGCGGCGGCTTGTCTTTTAGGACAATCTCGCGCAGCACCACTTGCTGCTCTGCAAACACAAGGCCAAGCCTAGCACGCATGGCATAAGGACAGCGGCGAAAAGAATATAAGAGCGGCAAGGAAGGTCTCATCATATTTCTCACAATAAAATCAAAATCACTGGGCATGTCATCATTTAGATCGCAAGGCTTAGCCGTTTTTTTCAAGCGACTATACGTGCTAATCGATGACACGCCCTAGACTAACATAAAAAAAGACCTCACCCCTAAAGCAGGCAAGGTCTTCTGGCTTTATTTATACAAACAACGTTTATGCAGAAAACGTCTATACAAATGACATAGTCGATTCTAAATAAAACAGATACATTATATGTCAACGTGAAACTGTATCGTTTTTATAAGGAACTCACTATATTTATAAAAGCAGCATTATAAAAACAATAGGCCAAGCCCAATCACCACACCACTGACTATCAGTACAATGACACAAAAACCCATGATGTCTTTGGCTTTGAGTCCTGCAATGGCTAAAGCCGGCAGTGCCCAAAACGGCTGAATCATATTGGTCCACGCGTCGCCCCATGCCACCGCCATCGCCACTCGTGACGGATCACTGCCCAGCATGTCGGCCGCCTCTAACATAATGGGCGCTTGCACTGCCCATTGCCCGCCCCCTGATGGGACAAAAAAGTTGACCAGTCCTGCACTTAAAAAAGCAAAAAGTGGTAGCGTCTGCGCCGTCGACACACTGACAAACGCCTCTGACATCACCCCTGCCAGCCCAGAGGCGGTCATCATCCCCATGATGCCGGCATAAAACGGGAACTGAACGATGATACCGCCTGCACCTTTGACCGCCTCCTGAATAGAAATCAAGTAGTTTCGGGGCGTTCCGTGAAATATGATGCCGAGAAATAAGAACATAAAGTTCACCAAATCTAGCGTTAGGGCAAACCCATTTTGGGGTGTAATGGACAAAATTCATGCTAAAAAGTAGAAGGTAGTCGCTAATGGACATAATTCATGCTATTTGAGTGACTTTGACCCTAAAAAGTCTTTAATAAACCGCAACTTACGCTGCTCACTT
>NZ_CAJHBJ010000036.1:0-20465 GCF_904846595.1 Psychrobacter sp. HII-4
GTTGTTTATAGGTCTGTTTACCTTGTGTATATTCAGTCCACAATATTTCATTGTTAAGACGTTTGCCACCTAAAAACTGCCGATCACAAGTTAGGCATTTGTACTGTTGTTTTCCTGATTTGTGACCGTTCTTTTTAATGTGTTTTTCACCACAAAAAGGGCAGTTTTTTGATTCATGGCTTTCAATCCTTGCAAATACTTATAGTATATAGCTTTAAGGGCTGTATCAGCCTGAATTTTGTCCATTACACCGTAATCTCATATTAAACCAAAAAAGCAGGTCGCTTAAAACGTCCTGCTTTTTTATGTTTATTTTATGTCTTATAAAAATCTTAGATTAAAATTGTTATGTCTGTTTACTATGGTCAAAATAGCGTGCCAGACCAGTTAATAGTAAATCATCACGTAGTCGTACTGGGCGATTGACGTGCTGGGCGATGATGGCGGCATCGCCACCCGTCATGATGACTTCGAAGTTGGGATGACGATGGCTGATCTCGTTGATAGCGCCAACGATAGAGAGCAGTATACCGCGATGCACCGCGTCTTGGGTGGTCATGCCCTGACCGACGCTATCAAAGGCACCGTTAGAGATGGTGATTTGCTTGGTACCAGAAAATAGCGACTCGCGCTGCAAATAAATACTGGGAAAAATATAACCGCCCAAATGTGTCGCATGATCGATCAAGTCAATCGTCACCGCAGTCCCGCAACCTATCACGCACTGGCGCTTTTTTTTATCGACTGCACCCAGCATCTGCAGCCAGCGATCACAGCCGAGCTGCTGATCGTTATAGTCGCTACGCATCAGCGGGTGCGCGGCATCGACATGGACAAACTCAAACGGGATATTTAGACGGCTGAGGGTTTCGGTGACTTTCATATTGAGCGCTTCGCCGAGCACAGATGAGATACCGATAAAATCGGGCGCATATCGCTCAAAGCGATCGGTGAGACCCATGAGTAATTCGGCAGGCGCTTGCAAATGCTGCTTGGCATCATGGTCGACGATCTGACCGATATCATCGGTGAGCCAGTATTTTAAGCGGGTATTGCCAAGATCTAACCAGAGCATAAAAATCCCTTTATATAGTCAATTCACTAAAAAATGTTATGGCAAAGCTTGTGGATGAAGCTTGTCAATAAAACCCAGAGACTTTTATGCCATAAGGGCGATAGCGCCCGCAGGCTCTATGCGTTAGGCCTGATGAATCACGTCAATGCGTCCAGTAAAAAGCGCAGAAATATTACCGTTATCTTGGCGCAATTGCAAACACCCATGTGTATCGATACCGCAGGCATATCCTGTCACTACAGTGCTATTACCATGGTGCTCTTGAGTGACGCGTAGGCGCCGTCCTGCGAGGGCATCGACGCCATCAAACTGCTCTAAAAAACGATCCAGGTAGTAGGTATGACCGGTGGGTTTTTCTAAACTAAAATATTCAAAACGCGTCATCGCTGCCATCAGCGCTTTACTCATTTGCTGATAGAGTGTTTTGAGATTTGGCAAGCGTATCGTCGACGCGTCAGGCAGCATCTGACCGATATCTTGTAGACTGATCGCCTGATAGCTCATGCCTTCGCAAGTCTGTGCGGTCAGCGCTGGTGCCGCTTGTACATTTAGCCCCACACCCATCACCACACCGACCAACTTGCCTGCTATGGTGACAGGCTCTATCAAGATACCCGCAAGCTTTGAAAACGGCTGAGTTTGTATTGCTGGCTCAGAGGGTGTCAGCGCCGGCTTGGATATGGCAGCATAAAAGCCCAAGTCATTGGCCCATTTTACCCCGATAGGCGTCAGCTGGCGCGCGTGCAGTTGCTCATTGAGCGCTTGAATGACAGGCATTTTTGCCAGCTCGACACCGATGACCAAAGACAACAAACCGCTAATCGGCTGATGCACAGGGTGATATAACGACAAGTAAACATTACCAGGTGGCGACTGCCAAGAGCGTCCGTGCTGCCCGCGACCAGCGCTTTGGGTATCGGCAGTCAGTAGATGCATCTGTGCAGCATCAAGCGTGCCATCTTGTACCGCTGTGATCAGCTCGCTATTGGTCGAGGCGCTACTAGCGAGGTGCCGATGGTTGAGCTCAGGCAAATGTACAAGCATTGGCGATGTATCTGACGCAGTTGGAGTAGAGGTCTCGGCTAAAGGGTCAAAAGGCGCGGCAGATAAAGGGGCTGATGGCGGCATAAGTTTCGTCGATGTGGTTAAGGTTGTAGGGACAATCTTTGCTATACTGAGCGCGGGTCACGGTTTGGCATGAATAAGCGCGAATGAGAGCATGAATAATCATAGTGATGCGGTTTAATAGCGGTAATCAAATAGCATAAAGATCGGCTGCAGGTTTGGCAAATGGAATATATAGTCAATTGCAAATAAAACGGTTATATAAAGTTAAACGCATTACTGGTATAAATTTTCCTTGCGTGCTGTGCCTACGACCTACAAATGTGCAGATGCGCTAAAAATACTCCAAAACACTCCAAAACTCCAAAATAAAAGGCTGAGCTAATGATGTTATATGTGTGGTTTGTGATTGCAGGGGCGTTTGCTGGGGTCAGTGCAGGCTTGTTTGGGGTAGGCGGCGGTATGATTATTGTGCCCGCCTTGGTGTGGATATTTACCGCCTATGACTTTTCGCCTGATGTCATCACCCACCTGGCGATCGGCACCTCGCTTGCGACCATCATTGTCACCTCTATTAGCTCATTGACAGCACATAATAAGCGCGGCGGTGTGCGCTGGGAAGTCTGGCGCAAGATGGCGCTGGGCTTGGTCATCGGAAGCCTTGTCGGTGCCGGTATCGCCGATATGATCGATGGAAAAGTTTTGCAAGCCATCATTGGTGTTGGTGCGTTATTGGTCGCGCTAAAGATGCTGTTTTTGTCTAACAAAGAGCAGCTCGGCAAGCCTTTGCCGCCCGCTGGCGTGCAGTTTGGCGCGGGCACAGGGATTGGTATGGCGTCCTCTATCTTTGGTATCGGCGGTGGTAGCTTGACCGTACCGTTTTTAAACTGGGCAGGACTGCCAATGAAGCAAGCGGTTGGCACCTCGGCCGCGTGTGGTTTGCCGATTGCGGTGGCAGGCGCGGTAGGATTTGCATGGTTTGGTCAAGACGTGGTCAATTTGCCTGAGGGTACGCTCGGTTTTGTCCATATCATAGGGTTTCTATGCATATCCGTCGCCAGCTTTATGATGGCAAAGGTCGGTGCCAAGCTTGCTCACGTCTTGCCAGCCGCCACGCTTAAGCGCGCGTTTGGCGTGTTGTTATTGTTTGCCGGCGGGCAGCTGCTGCTGAGTGCGATTGGGGTGATATGACTTATCTTTTTTCAAGCGCATCGAGCCCCAAGCGCATCCATTTCATGGCCAGCTCGTCATGGTCGGTGAGCATATTCCATAACGCATCTTCGCTAAAGATAGAGTGCGCTTCACCCGAGTGCTCGATGGGCAGATCTGCTTCATGATCCTTCATCCACTGTGGATTTAGATAGTAGTCTTTCAACTCATTTTGCAATGCTTCAGCTTTTAAGAAATGCTCTTGCGCCTCTAGTTGCTGGCGATATAGCTTGCACCACTGCTCATATTTTTGCTGCAATTCTTGTGGATTATAATCAGCCATTTTAATGCCCTTAACTTTTAGTGCTTAGAGGAATCATTATTATTTTAGGCCTTATTATAGCATCCCGTACAAAGTCCAAAAAATCGTCATCATTTGCGGTAGAATAGCCGCCTGTTTTTGTTAAGTTTGTCGATCCTTCATGCGTCTAAAATCTCTTAAGCTGGCAGGATTTAAATCCTTTGCCAATCCTACGACCTTTACCTTTCGTCATGGCATCACCGCCATCGTCGGGCCAAACGGCTGCGGCAAATCCAACGTCATCGATGCCATTCGCTGGGTGCTGGGTGAGACCTCCGCCAAGCAGCTACGCGGCGGGGCGATGAGCGATGTCATCTTTGCAGGTACACAAGACAAAGCGGCCAAAAGTGTCGCCAGCGTCGAGCTGACCTTTGAGCATACTCAAGATGAGCAAACTGGCATTCGCCATGAATTGAACCTGTACCATGAGCTCTCTGTGCGCCGTCAGGTCAATAAAGAGGGACGCTCGGATTACTTTATCAATGGCACGCGCGCGCGCCGCCGTGATGTGGTCGATGTGTTTTTGGGTACTGGACTTGGGGCGCGTAGCTATGCGGTGATTGAGCAAGGCATGATTGGGCGTATTGTCGAGTCAAGCCCGATGCAGCTACGTGAGTTTATCGAAGAGGCGGCTGGGGTATCGCGCTATCAGGCACGCAGAATAGAGACACAAAAAAAACTTGAGAAAACCCAAGACAATCTGGCGCGCCTGCATGACATGCAAAGCGAGCTGGCAAGCCAACAAAAACGCTTGTCCAAGCAAGCCGCTAGCGCTGAGCGTTATAAAGAGCTGGCACTGACACTGGCGGACATCAAGCAACAACTGGCCATTCAGCAGCTGTATCAGGCCAAGCATAGTCAGCAGCAGCAAAAACGCGCCCATGAGCAAAGCTGTGCTGAAACCGCTCGCCTGCAAGCACAGTATGAGGATCTAAAAGCCAAGCAAGATAAGCTGACGGCTCATATCAATCAAGAGCAATGGCTCAAAGACGATGCACAAAGCCGCCATTATCAGCAGCAGCTCAATTATCAAAATGCCGAGCACGCGCTAAACGATGCCAAATCGCAGCTTGCCAGTTTGGCGCAGCAGATGACCAGCTTGGCGCAGCAGCGCGAGCAGGCCGTCAATGAGATTGAACGCATCACCACCGAGCAAGCCGAGCAGCAAAACGTGCTAGAAAAATTGCGCCCGCAGCTCGATGAGATAGCGAGTAAACGCGAGACGCATCAACGTGACGAGCGGCCGCTACAGCGCGCCTATCATGATGCACAAAACCAGCTGTCACGGCTACAAGACAACCATCGTGTGCTAAAGCAGCAGCAAGCGATTAATAGCCAAGCACAAAAACGCCAGCAGCAAAGCCATGAAAAATGGCAGCGCCGCCAGCAGAACTGGCAAAACCTCTGGCAGCAGCTACAGCAGTCACTGTCTGCCAAAGTAAATGCGGCTAATACACATAGCGCAGATGGACAAAATCCGACCTTAGCGTCGCACATTGCTGAGCTGAATAAACAGCTACAACAGATCGAGCGCCAACAAGATAGCGTCGATGAGCGACTCTCCGAGCTACAGCCGCGCGCGCATGAGCTGCAGCAGCTTTTACATAAGCAGCAGCGCGCGCTGGGCGAGGAAGAAAAACGTCATGCAGTGTTGACCAGTGAATACGACACCTTGCACCAGATACTGCATCCAACACCTACGCCAAAATCACAACAGTCTGCTAAGGTAACAACCACTGATGTAGTAACAACTGATTTAGCAAATCAAGTAGTAAATAACGATAACGACTTAGCCATTACCACCTTGCGCGAGCAGATTGAGCTGAGTGCAGTAGGCAAGCAGCATGCTGAGCTGCTCGATAAGGTGTTAGCACTATGGCTCGATAGTCATGTGCTGGCTTCTAAACAAGCAAGTAATGAAAAAGTTAACGGCGAGGTGCAAAAAGCGAATAGCTTATGGCAAGCGCTTGAGTATAACTTAAGCGATGTGTTTACTTATCAGAATGCGCAAAACGCGCAGACTAATAAACAGGACAACTCGTCAATAGAAACGGGTCATAGCTTGTGGCTATCTGCTAAGCAAAATGATGTAAACGAAAAGCCATTTGTTGGCGCACTGCCAAATACTTTGACTGATAAGGTACTGCCTTTATCACAGCTGATCGCGGCGCCCAACCTAGCGCTTTGGCAGCAGTGCTATCTATATATCGCAGACCTTACAACAAACAGCTATCAGACCTTCGATGTGCTGGCAGATATATTAAAAGCTCTCCCACTGTCAGCGATTTTGCTAACGTCTGATGGCTGGCTTATCAGTCGTCAAGGTACGATAAATCTTGGCAAGCTTGTTGGCGCGCAAGATGGTCAAAATGACAGCAATAGTCAATTTTTGACGCAGCGTCTACAGCAGCGCGAGCGTCTGCAGATCTTAGAAGAGCTGCTTGATGGGCTTGAGAGTAAAATAGAAGAGCAGCGCAAAGCCATTGCTAATAATCAGCGAAGCTATGATGCGTTGACGATTGGCTTAGAGGAGGCGCGGGCGCAAGCTGAGCAGCTGACGCGTGATAAATATAACTATCAGGAGCAGCTGACAACCCAGCGCGCTGCCGCTGAGCGTCTGCAAGCAGATAGCCAGCGCCTAACTGCGGACAAAGCAGCCCTTGAGCAAGAGCAGCAGGAGCTTACGCACGAGCAGCAGGCACTTACGCATGAGCAGCAGCATATCGCAAGCGAGCTGGCAGCCCTTGCGCCGCAAATCACTGAGGCGCAGGCGACTATGCAGCAACTGCAAGCTGAGCGCCGTGAGCAGCAGCACCGTCAGCAAGCAGATGACGACGCTTGGCAAGCCCTGCAGCTGCGTGTACAGCAAAGCCAGATGCGCCTTGAGCACAGTAGCAGTAGCCTAAAACGCGCAAATGCGCAATATGATAAGGCGCAACAAAACGAGGAAAGTCTAAAAACACAGCATGAGCAGCAGCAAAATAAACTGCCCGCGCTGCAGACCGCCTTGCAGGCACTGCAACAAACGCGCGATGAGCAGCAGGCGCTCTTGGCAGAGCGCGCTGCGGCTTTAACCGCGCTAAAAGAAACCTACAATCAGCAGCAGGCGACTTTAGACACGCTACAGCAGACGCTACAGACGCAGCAAAGCGAGCAGGCCGCACTTGCCACTGAGCTGGCATTGAGCGCCGCGCGTTTAGATGAGGCGACTCGCTATGCTGAAGACGCCATGGCCGAGTATCACCGTACCAGCGAACAGGGCGACACCGCGCAATTGATGAGTGTCTCGAGTTTGTTGGCGGATTTTATCGCCCATGATCGCCGCGTGCGCCTTGATAAAATCGCTGAGCTTGAGCGCGAAAAAGCCAAGCTTGAGCAGCAAATCAGCAAGATTGGCGCGGTCAATCTGGCCGCCGTGGCAGAGCTGGCTGAGGTCAATGAACGTCTAGAGCCGCTCGCGCAGCAGACCACTGACATCACTGCCAGTATGGAGACATTGAGCGAGGCGATAGCCGCTATCGACGAGACCACCAAGACCTTGTTTATCGAGACCTTAGAGGCGGTGAATACCGAGCTTGCCAACTTGTTTGCCAAAGTCTTTGGCGGCGGTCAGGCAAGCTTGACATTAAACTTAGAGGATCTACCAGCAAACACGCCCAAATCAGAGCAGTGGCGGGCAGGGCTGACCTTGATGGCGCAGCCAAAAGGCAAGCGTAATAGCCGCCTTGCGGTACTCTCAGGCGGCGAAAAAACCCTAACAGCACTCAGTCTTATTTTTGCCATTTTTAAGCAGTATCCTGCACCGTTTTGTGTGCTTGACGAGGTCGATGCGCCGCTCGATGATGCTAATGTCGGGCGTTTTACTAGCCTCATTCATGAGCTGGCAGATGACTTGCAGTTTATCTTTATCAGTCATAATAAGCTGGCCATGCAGATCGCTGACGAGCTCAAAGGCATCACCATGCCAAGCGCTGGGGTCTCTCGTTTGGTAAGCGTCTCGCTCGATGAGGCGGCGCGCTATATTAGTGAATAACAAGGAGAATGAGGACAGGCGCTAGACAAAACAAATCACGGAGCAATAAAATAGTAATAACAGCAAGCGGCGAGCAATGGTATAGTAAATAGCACGCCAGCAACGTCACACAACTGTGTCAGGCTGATGATAAACGATGACTATATGATGACGATATTCATAAGCCATGCTAGACTATTGCCATTTATTGTTTCTTGTGTATTCCCTTTTGTCATATATTAGGATGTATCTCTCATGACCGCTATTCAGTTTATCTTGATTGCCATTGCTGCGTTTATCGTGCTCGCAGGACTGTATATGGTCATTCGTAGCTTTAAGCGTCGTAGCAGCGCTGACGCTCCTGTCGTCAATTATGACAAAAACGGCATCCCGATCATACCGCGTCACGAGCGCAGCATCGTCGACCAGCCAGATTTAGAAGACACTGTCGCCGGCGAGACCAGTATCGGCCCTGATCGCAGTTATTTAGATACGGTGGTTGAGCAAGAGCCTGTGACTGCGCCTCACGATACCGAGACCCCATCAGCCACGGCGCAAAATTTGGCCGATACGCCTGATAGCAATGATGAAGACTATATGCGCTGGCAAGAAGCTGAGCTGCGCCGTGACGATGCAGAGTTTGCCGACACAGCGGCGCAGATGGGCAGTGAGCAAGAGCTCGATGCGTTCTCAAGTTTGGTATCGGCGACTGACAGCTTGATGCCATCGATTGATACGGCAGAAGAGCCAAGCTTTGATAGCAACAGCCCCATACTAGATCAGCACCTCTCAGAGCCGGTCGATGAAGCGCAAAACGCGCCGCTTATTAATGCCCAAGACAACATCAACATCACTATTTTACCAACCCAGTATCGTGATCGCCCAGCGGCGATTATTCGTGGCCGTGATTTGCTGGCATTGATTGACAAATATGGCCTGCGTTATGGGGCGATGAACATGTTTCACCGCTATGAAAAAAAAGACGGCACAGGCATGCTATGGTTTAGTATGATGGGCATCACCGAAAGCGGTATCGCCCCTTTTGATCCGCATAGCGTCGCGACCAATGTCTATAACGGTGTGGTGGTGTTTTTGTCATTGCCGCATCCGCAAGCGCTGCACAGCTTTGATAGTATGATGAGCATCGCTTATATGATGGCAAGCGATTTGGACGCCATCTTACTTGATGAAAATAACGAACCGATCACGCCCGAATACAAGCAGCAGCTACGCAACCAAGTCCGTGACTATGAGGCCTAAGCGCCAACGCTAAATAAATCAATAGAAATTCAAAGCAAAACCAAAAGCAAAAAACATCATGATAGCGTGATGTTTTTTGCTTTTTTTATGGGCGGTTTATCACAATATTAGCCAAACTTGCTATGATATCAGCATCTAGAATAATCAAGACGCTGACTATGACTGACCTGCACTTATCGCCTGCCACGGCACAAAAAACCCAACAGCCCGCCACACCTGATGACATCGTGGCACAGATGCGCACGCTGATTGCCGCCATCAAAAAACACAATTATGCCTATTATGTACTCGACAATCCTATTTTGGACGATAGCGAATACGATCAGTTGCGCCGCGCATTGCTTGAGATCGAAAAAGAATATCCAAATTTGGTGCAGTCCGATAGCCCCATCAACCAAGTCGGCGACATACCGCTGTCGGCATTTACGCAGGTGACCCATGACATCCCTATGCTATCGCTCGGCAACGTCTTTGATTATGACGAGCTGCACGGCTTTATGCGCCGCGTCAATGATCGCCTGAGCGATGCCCAGCAAAATCCTGAGTACGAGATGGAGCTAAAGCTAGATGGCCTAGCGGTGTCACTCAAATATGAGTATGGGCAGTTTGTGCAAGCGGTGACGCGCGGTGATGGGCAGACAGGCGAGGACATCACCCAAAACGCCAAAACCATTCGGAACTTGCCGCTGTATCTTTGTGAAGCAAAAGACATCCCGCTATTAGAAGTGCGCGGCGAGGTGCTGATGCCAAAGGCGGGGTTTTTACGTTTAAACCGTTTGGCAGAAGAAAACGGCGACAAAACCTTTGCCAACCCGCGCAATGCTGCCGCCGGTAGCCTGCGCCAACTCGACCCTGCAATCGCTGCCAGCCGTCCGTTGGCGTTTTATGCGTATTCGGTCAATCAGGGTTTGCCTGAGAGTATAGAAACCCAATCAGGGGCGCTGGCATGGCTCACCGAGCTTGGCTTTACCGTGAGTGCTGTCGAGGTGGTACAGAATCCACGCGAAGCACAAGCCTACTATGAATCGGTGATCAAGAGCCGTGACGCGCTACCGTTTGAAATTGATGGGACAGTGATTAAGGTCAACCGTTTGGCATTGCAGCAGCAGCTTGGGTTTTTGTCGCGTGAGCCGCGCTGGGCGACCGCCTACAAATTCCCTGCCGAGACGGTGATGACGCGCTTAAACGATATCGAATGGCAAGTGGGGCGCACCGGACAGATCACACCTGTGGGTAAGCTTGAGCCTGTACAAGTCGGCGGGGTGACAGTCAGCAATGTCACCTTGCATAACTTTGGTGAAATTCAGCGCTTGGATGTGCGCGCAGGCGATATGGTCAGTGTGCATCGTGCCGGTGACGTTATCCCCAAAGTCACGCGTGTCTGGCACGACCAGCGTCCAGCAGACGCAAAGCCAGTCGAGCTACCATCGGCTTGCCCCGTGTGTGACTCGCCTGTGGTGCTGCCAGAGGGTGAAGCCTTGGCGCGCTGTAGCGGCGGTTTGTTTTGTCCTGCGCAGCAAGTTGAGGCGCTTATCCACTTTGTCTCACGGCGGGCGATGGATATCGATGGGCTGGGTGAGCGCTGGCTGATGAGTTTTTTTGAGCATGGCCTTATCAAAACCGTCGCTGATATCTATGACTTACATAACCATACCGACGAGCTGATCACTTTTGAAAAGCTGGGCGAAAAATCGGTAAAAAATCTCATCAGTGCTATCGACGCTAGTAAGCAGACGACACTCGCACGCTTTATCTACGCGCTTGGCATTCGCGGCGTGGGTGAGACGACCGCGCAAAACCTCGCCCAGCAGTTTGGCGAGCTTGATAGTTTGATGGCAGCTGATATCGAGACATTGCTACAAACGCCTGATGTCGGTGCGATCACCGCCGAGCTGATTTATGAGTTTTTCCGAGCGCCGCACAATATCGAGGTCATCACCGCGCTACGCGAGGCAGGCGTGCATTGGGACAAGGTCGAGCAGATCGCAGCAGAAGGGCTACCACTCGATGGGCAGACGTGGGTCATCACCGGCGCGCTTGATAGCATGGCACGTGATGAAGCCAAAGCCAAGCTGCAAGCGCTCGGTGCCAAAGTCTCCGGTAGTATCTCGGCCAAGACCACCGCGCTATTGGCAGGGGACAAAGCTGGCTCAAAACTCACCAAAGCAGAAAAATTGGGTGTGAAAGTGGTGAGTGAGGAAGAGTTTTTGGTTATGTTGAAATAACGAATATTTAGTCTCAGGGATTTATAAGTAACAAATGTTTAATTATTATGTAATACTTTTAATTATTTAAGTGTAAATTGAAACATGATCAACGAATTTAAAGATATTGATAGTCTTTCACCCACCGACTTTGAAATATTTATTAGGGATCTATTTGTAGCATCTGGCTGGACAGATGCTGTAATTACAGAAGTAGGTAAAGAATTTAAATATGGTGATGGTGGTGTTGATATTTTTGCCTATAAAGGCAAGCGTAAGTTTGCTATTGAAGTTAAACAAAGGAATCTGAAAGCTACAGTAGATGTAAAAGCTCTTAATCAACTAGTTACTGGAGCAAGGTTAGCCAACGTAGCAAATAAGATTTTAGTTACAAACTCATATTTCACATCTGAAGTAAAGGTTCGAGCACTAAGGCTTGGTGTTGAACTTATAGATCGTGACGAATTGCAAAACTTGTGGGTAGTGAAACATTCAGAAATTGGACGTGACATTAAACCTCGCAAATATCAACAGAATGTTATTGATGAGGCTTTGACGCAATATGAGAATGGAAAATCAAAGTTATTAATCGAGATGGCTACAGGACTAGGTAAAACTTATACGGTAGCTCATATAATCAAAAGGTTAATTCAACAAAACGGTCTAATACCAAGAGTGTTATTTCTAGCACATCAAGTAGAAATATTACTCCAATCTGTCACAGCCTTTAAAAATGTCCTAGGTATAGGAAATTACAGTTTCTCCGCTTGTATCTCTGGCTCACACCCAGAGGATACAGATTTTGTATTTGCATCATTTGATACTCTCTATGGACAAATAGCTCAGCTCCACAAAAAATCTTTTGATTTTGTAATTGTAGATGAAGCCCATCATACACCAGCCAGAACCTACTCTGAAGTTGTCACAAATTTTAAGCCGAGGCTTTTAATTGGATTGACTGCGACACCATATCGTGCTGATAATAAAGACGTTATTAGATTTTTTGGGGGTGATGAAGCACATATTGGTAAGTTTGATTTAGTTTGGGCGCTTAAACATAGAAAACTTGCATTTCCTAAATATTTAGTTTTATTAGATGATCTGGATCAAGACAAAATTGACCAGTTAGATAGTGGCCTTTCCATTGCTGATTTAGATAAAAGACTATTCCTGCATAAAAAAGATCAAGAAGTGGTTCGGATTATTGAAAGGACAGTAGCTGAACAGGAAATTGAAAATATTAAAGGAATAATTTTCTGTCGAAGTATTCGGCATATGAATCATTTAATAGGCTTTTTCGAACTTGGTACAGCTACATTGGTTCATTCTAAAATGTCAGACCAAGAACGACGAGAAAATATTCGAAACTTCAGAGAAGGTGAGTACAAGTATATTCTAGTTTGTGATCTTTTTAATGAAGGTATTGATATACCCGAAACTAATGTTCTTATTTTTATGCGTTATACAGGCTCTCGAACAATATGGCTTCAACAGTTAGGTCGTGGTTTAAGAAAGACGCCTAATAAAGAATATGTTCATGTCTTAGATTTTGTTGGCTCTTTAGAGCGGCTAAATGAAGTTAAAGAACTTTCAAGGGCAGTTAGAAATATGCCAGTTGATAGAGAAAGTCTAATTGATGATGTGGAAGGACTCTCAACACAAGATGTCTTCCATGATGGCTCTCTTGAAGTTAAATATAGTACAGAAGCTGCAAAAGTACTTGAGTTGATTGAAAATATGAATCTGCAGCTTAATAGCCGAGAAATTCTATTAAAAAAATTACGCAGTTATTTTCAAGTAAATGGAGATATCCCATTTATTTTTGATTTAGATAAAGTTCTAATGGATGTAAGTTTAGATCAAATTTCTACCCATTTTGGATCGTATTATAATTTCTTATACGCTGCATTAAATAATAATTTTGACACAGAACCAATGACTAAAAAGATAATTGATTTTGTCAAGTCGTATTTCCAGCAGTATAAAGTAGTGCCTAGTTTGAGAGCGATCTCACATCATTTTATGGAATCACAATTATATGAGTTTACTGAGAAGGAAGTTCAAATACTGTTGCCTAGTTTTAATGAGATTATAGAAGATTTGCAAGTAGGCTCATCTGATAGCTCAAGAGTTAGTGAGCAAGTGGAAATTATTACGACTGAGTGTGTTTTGATCGATAGCCTTAAAATGAAGGTATTTTCTAGATCTGACATTAAAAAACTTTCTATGTCAGAACAAGAAGAAATTAAGAATAAGTATCGTTCGATCTCAGTTTTCCTCAAAAAATTGAAGGATGTACAATAAGGTGAAATATTTAAAAATTGATGCTCAATTTGAAAATGTAGATATTGTTATCGAAAAGCTAATAAATAATATTTCTGCAAACACGAATATAGATATTTATCAGCAGTTAAATCTTTGGGATTTATGTGAAAAAATGAGTATCGAGGATTTTATTTCTCTAAAGCAAAATGTTTATTTTGCTGACTTTCTTAGATTATTTTCTATAAATATTGTCAACGATGTTGATTCACATACTAATATCATAGAACCAGAACCAGAACCAGAACCAGAACCAGAACCAGAACCAGAACCAGAACCAGAACCAGAACCAGAACCAGAACCAGAACCAGAACATTGTAACCTAGAGGTTTCTCAAGACAAAAATATTGAAGGTATCTTCGAACATGTAAAAGACGAAGATTCTACAATTTCAACAATAAATAGGAATAAAGCTCCTAGTATGTCAACGAGATTAGATGATTTGCATCTCTCTGACAGGTATTTAAAATTGATTAAAAGGCTTAGAAATGTCAGTCTATCTAATGAAAACTTTAGCCTCGGAGAGACTTTAGGTGAACTTTTGAGTTTACCCACTTCTAGAATATCGAATCTGCCAGGAGTTGGTTCGTCTTATGTTAAAATTTTCGAAGATCTAAAGTTATTAACACAAGTATCACTTGAAAATGAAAAACTAGAATATACAAATTCTATTAGTAGCGATAGTTTGCAATCATGCGATACTAGCAATATGCGTATAAGTCTCTTAGGTATAGACTCTAAGTTTACGAAGCCATTGGAAAAATATGCTAGATACATTAATGTTAATGATTTAAGTGAACATATAAATGAGATCTTGAATTTTGATCGACATACTTTAATTACGTTACCTCATTTTGGTACTAGTGTAGTAGACAAATTAATTGAATTTCGAGGATTAATTCAAGATGAACTTCAGGCTATTATATTAGGAGATATTAACTATAAAGAGTTTGAGTCTGCTTTAATTGTACCTAGGAAATTGGACCAACTTTCACTTACACAGATAGAAAGAATATTATTAGAAGATATAGATACGTATTTCGATAAGTTAACGTTTGAAGAAGCAGAAATTATTCAGAAACGTTGGGGTTTCGTAGAGGATAAACAAACTCTTGAAGAGATTTCTGAAAAATTTGGCCTTACTAGAGAAAGGATTCGTCAGAAAGAAACTAAAATTAATAATAACTTTATTAGAAATATGCGTTTAGGTCAATTAATGCTATGGCAGTTTCTGGAACCAAAACTAAATCCAGATATTAGCATTAATTTCAAAGACTTGTTTCTTTGTTTTTATTCAGAAAAAGAGTTTTATGAATTTTTAAGTTTAGTCTGTGGTCAAGAAAAGTTAATTGAATATGTATATCCTGAAATAGATAAAGCTATATTAAATGTCTATTTTGTAGAAAATGGGGCTCCGGCTCTTATTAATGATATTAGAGAGTATTTAGATGACCTAAAATTAGTAGAAATTAGAAATATAGATAATGCTATAGTTGCTTTGCAAAATCAAGATTCGATTATGATTGAAGGCCAGTATGTATGGCCGAAGCAGCTTGGCAAGGCAGAAGCTACAGCATGTGTTTTGGTTAACCATGAAAAAGGTTTACCTTGGTTAGATGTTGCAAAAATTGTGAATAGCAATAGCTATTCGAAAACATCAATACAAGAAGCACGCTTAGAACAAACAGCTTTTGAGCTACCAGATTATATATTTTTAAGTGGCAAAGGCATTTACAAGCATACGAACTTTATTGATACGGATAATATTGTGTTAGATGATATTTTTCTTAATATAATGGAATATGGAGAGGCAGTCTCAAGAGATGTATTTCATTTAAGTGAGTGTTATCGTTCTTCCAATAGTCTACAGAAATATGATTATTATGAAATTCGCCATTTTGTAAAGCATTTTGGAGAGGACTACGGGTTCTACTTTGATGGCCGTTCGCAAACGGACTCAGTAGGGTTGAAAAAAGACTTTAAGAGTATTACTCAAAGAGATGTCATCATAGATACGATGAGACGGAATGAGAAGCCTTTAACTAAGCCAGAAATAGCTAATTTACTGAAAAGTAAAAGTCTGAATCATGCAGGTTTTTATCTGGATGAAATGATTAACTCTGGTACAGTTGTTCAAGTAGATAGAATGCTCTATACATTGCCAGAACTAGCATACGCAAATATTGACTTAAATAAATATATAGGTGGTATTAATAAGTTGTTACAAAAATATAATAAGCCTGTAGAACCTTCAATATTTAGAAATGAACTAAACTATATGTTTTCGAGTAGTTACTCTAAATATTTTTATGCATCTATAGCTCGACTATATTCTAAAAAAGAAGGTTGGTTTAGAAAGTACAATTTATATTCACTTAAAGAAATACCTTTTCAGAGTTTATATGCGGTATTAGATAGTGTTTGCAATCCAAGTATTTCAATAAATGAAAATATTGATGTAATTCAGCGGCATATTGCCATTGATCGGAGTTCGGCGGATAGAGCACTTAGGAATTGGCATCATCAAATTAGCTAATTAATGTGGATTTACATTGTAAATAGTAAAAGACTAGGAATGTCACATTAGTATAAATCCTAGTCTCTACTCCGCCATTTCCCCATGCGCCTTTGCTTCACCTTTTTTACCATCTGGCTGAATGACGATAGGCAAGACCAACCCTTTTGCAAAGTCATCCGTCAATACATAATCATAACGGCTGGCCGCCACGTCAGGCGTGGTATGAATGACAAGTTTTATCTCTTCACTATCGATAATCTCATGTGAGGTATAGCGCTCGCTTAGCTGATCTAGCACCTTTGAAAGTGCTTCGTTGCTCGCCATGCTCACCGTGAGGTTGTGCTGGGCAGTAGCAGTATCCATATCAAAATACTCGGCATAATCGAGGACGTTTTGGCTATCGATGGCAAAGGGGTACTCATAGGTACTGCGATCAGCAGGCTTTTCGCCGCTCGCGACCGACGACCAATCGATGGTGTAGGCGGCAGGCGCTGAGGTCTGTGCAGTGCCATCGTTGGACACTGCTGCTTGCTCAGTCGCAGGGTCAGCCACCTCAGTTGGCTGGTCACAACCTACTAGCGCCCAACCAGCAGTAGCCACTAGTAATATACTCGTCAAGCGCATTCCCATCGATGTATCCTCTTTGTTATTGGTCGTTATGATTGCCCGTTGTGCTATTTTGCCAGCTTTTGCTCGGCTTCTCTAGGGCGTGTCCTCAATACGTTTTAATATCTCGATATTACCTGCGCTATTTTCGTTGTTTGATTAGGGCGTGTTGAACATTCAACCATGGCACTGATAGAGAGAGAATATTAACGCGCATAAAAAAACAGCCATCTTTTGATGACTGTTTTTGATGTACTTTATTGGTTTGGCTTTTTGGTTTTCTGTCGTTTAAACGCAAAAGCTTAACGACTGAACCTTAAGTATTATCTACCGATCTGGCAGTTTACTTGATATTCTTTACCGTTTGCCCATTTGATGGCAAAGATACCTTTGTCACCTTTCATATGCCAAGCATAGACTGCTTCTGGGTTTGAGTCATTGATATAGCTGGCTACGTCACCTTGTACGCCGCCGTTTAGGATAATTGGCTGCTCTGCCCATTTTACTTTAGGCATGGTGGCGTTTAGCATGACTTGTTTTTTATTGATAGACTGTTTTGCCATGATTTGGCTGTCATCAGTACAGGTATAAGGTGCTGGTGCCATACGGTCGTAAGCGGCATCCGTGACGCTCTCTGATGCTGGCGTGTTTGCAGCGTTTGGCGTGGTCGGTGCGGTCGTGGCACAAGCGCTTAGCAATGCAAGGGCAGGTAAGGCAGTGGCGATTTTGGTTAGGGTGTTCATGGCATTCTCCAAATGTTTAATAAAATTATAAGAGTTCTTAAGACGTCTATAACAATTATCATGTATTTATTATTAACAAAGCATTAAGCTAACAAAGCATTAAGCATAGGCATAAGCATATAGGGCCTATGGTAACGAAAGCCGCCTTTGATGAGTGTTAGAAATTGTTTGTTACATGTTCATTAAGTTACGTAAACACTGACTAATGTAACGCTACGGGACAGTCGTTAGTGATAGCCGGCTCGCCGCCAGTGCCACATTTGATAGTTAATTTGATATAACACCCTACAATTACCAAAAAACGCCTGCCGACAATTAGTCGACAGGCGTTTTGCTCAGACAGCGCTTGGGATAGTCCACTCTAGCCATAGTCCAGACTATTTAGTCTTGCGCGGCGGCAGGCCAGTATGCTGCGTCTGAAAGTTACCTTTACTGACGCGCTTTTTAGAGCGGTTGTTGGCTTGAGCTTTATTAGTACTATTTTTATTACGGTTCTGACGCTTAGCTGAGTCATTACCAATGCGGCTATTTTTCTTACGCGCCGATTGATAGCTGTCTTGCGCCGCATCACGGCCTTCTAGATGGGCGTTATATGGCGGTATCAGACAGCCGCGATTTTTACCGATCAGGTCACTACGGCCCATGTCTTGTAGCGCTTTACGCAGTAGTGCCCAGTTTTTTGGGTCATGGTAGCGAAGAAAGGCTTTGTGCAATTTGCGCTGCTTGCCTGATTTGACGATGTCCATATCACCACCCTCACGGCTGACCTTGTGTAGCGGGTCTTTGTGGGTATGGTACATGGTGGTCGCGGTCGCCATGGGGCTAGGATAAAACGCCTGCACTTGGTCGGCGCGGTAGCCGTTACGTTTTAGCCACAGCGCAAGGTTCATCATGTCCTCATCTTTGGTGCCAGGGTGGGCGGCGATAAAGTAAGGAATCAGATACTGCTCTTTGCCAGCCTCGGCGCTGAAGCGCTCAAACATGGCTTTAAATTCGTCGTAGCTGCCCATGCCCGGCTTCATCATCTTGGACAGTACGCCTTCTTCTGAATGCTCTGGGGCAATTTTTAGATAGCCGCCGACATGATGGCTGACCAGCTCTTTGACATATTCAGGGTCTTTGACCGCCAAGTCATAACGCAAGCCTGAGGCGATTAGGATTTTTTTCACACCTTTGATATCACGGGCCTTACGATATAGCTGGGTGAGGTTGCTGTGATCGGTAATGAGGTTTTCACATACATCAGGATAGACACAAGACGGCTTGCGGCAGTTTTTCTCAATGGTCTCGTCTTTGCAGTTGAGACGGTACATGTTGGCAGTAGGGCCACCAAGATCGGAGATGACACCTGTGAAGTTAGGCGCAGTATCGCGGATGGCTTCGACTTCACGTAGGATGGAGTCCTCAGAGCGGTTTTGAATAATACGACCTTCGTGCTCGGTGATTGAGCAAAACGTACAACCACCAAAGCAGCCGCGCATGATATTGACCGAAAACTTAATCATGTCATAAGCTGGGATGCGTGCGTCACCATAGCTCGGATGCGGCAAGCGGGCATAGGGCAGATCAAACACATAATCCATCTCTTCGGTGGACAGCGGAATCGGTGGCGGGTTTAGCCACACATCGATGGCGCTGTGTGAGTTACCACCGCCGCTGTTGTGTCGCTGCACCAGCGCCCGAGCGTTACCGGGATTGGTCTCTAAATGCAGGATACGGTTGGCATGCGCGTAGAGCACAGGGTCTGATTTGACGTGCTCATAGTCAGGCAGGCGAATCACTGTCTTATCACGTGGCGGCATTTTTAGCTTATGCTTCCGCGCGGTCATCGGCTTGTTTGTTTTTATCTTATCAAACCCGCGTATCTGTACTACTTGCGTGTCGGTATCGACTTGATCAGCATTTAAGACTTTGTTGGTGACGGGCTCGGCGACGAAGCCTTGATACTGCTGCGAGTATTGTGAAGCCATGCCTGTCATCGCTGATGTGGCTTGCCCAACTGGCGAGTCCGATGGTTTTTCTTGTTCGATTTTACAGCTATCAACGTCCTCGGTCATCACGTACGGGTTGATGATTGGATCGACGCGGCCGACGGTATCGACATCGTTGCTGGCGACCTCAGTCATATCTGCTTGCCAATGGCGACGACTGGGCGAGAGTAGATACGCTGTGCCTCGCAGCTTACTCATCTGCTCAAACGTATAGCCTTTAGACAGACCATGTACCACATCGACGATGGCGCGCTCGGCATTGCCGTACAGTAACACATCAGCGCGGGCGTCGAGCAAAATACTACGGCGCACTTTATCTGACCAATAGTCGTAGTGGGCGATACGGCGAAGGCTGCCCTCGATACCACCGAGGATAATCGGCACATCGGGATAGGCCTCACGGCAGCGCTGGCTATAGACGATCGCGGCGCGGTCGGGGCGTTTGTTTGCCACATTGCCCGGTGAGTACGCATCATCGCTACGAATCTTGCGATCGGCGGTATAGCGGTTGATCATGCTGTCCATATTGCCCGCGGTCACGCCGTACGCATAGACTGGCTTGCCAAGCGCCATAAAAGCGTCTTTGCTCTTCCAGTCAGGCTGGGCGATGATACCGACGCGAAAGCCCTGCGCTTCTAATAAGCGACCGATAATCGCCATACCGAAGCTTGGATGATCGACGTAGGCATCGCCCGATACGATGATAACATCGCAAGCATCCCAGCCCAGCGCGTCCATCTCGGCTCGGCTCATCGGTAGATAAGGCGCAGGCTCGTAGCAGCTCGCCCAGTGTTTGTCATAATCATAAAGCGGTTTGATGCCTTGTTTAAAGGCGGTACGGGCGATGGTATCGGCAGACATGGGCGGACCTGTTAAATAAAAAGAGACACTAAAAAATAAGCCGTTATTTATCAATAATAGACCTCTTGCAAAAGTCATAGGTTTAGCTCGAAATTAATGATACCAGCAAACAGCTTCATTCTAAGATCATAGCGCTGACGACGGTTACGATATTTATGAGCCACGATTTTGAACAACTTGATTAAGCCTATTTTGTGCTCAACCACAATACGGAACTTTGCCAGATAGTGATTGGCCTGTTTGCATATCTCCAGTAACTGACCACCACGTGGCTTTTTAAAAGGGGTGAAGGTTTGCT
>NZ_CAJHBJ010000037.1:0-20007 GCF_904846595.1 Psychrobacter sp. HII-4
TCGATAAGAAGAACTTCCATTTATTTTTAAAAGAGTGCGAGTTTAGATTTAACTATGGCTCACCATCTAATCAGCTGAAAACCTTGAGAAAATGGTGTGATATTTAATCCTTATCTACTACAGCCCCTATAGATATAATCTATCTATAATAGTAATAAATAGGTAGGTTTGTATATATTTTATTTAACTGTTTGCAACCCTAATGTATAACTTCTGTCTTCGCGACTTTTATTTTTATATCAAAAGCCTTATTAAACAGATAAGACAGCACCAGTTATAGCAGCACTTGTACTTCCTAGGTGTTTATCTGGGCACTTATATTATGCACCTACATGACGGCATTGATTGTTTATGATACGTGAGACCATACAGCAGTTATTGAGCCAAGCGCGGAGTTTATCAAGTCATCAGCGCCCAAAGAGGCGGTCGCGCCATTTGAGTGCAGGTGAGGTTGCGCTGGCACGCTCGGTATTTGGCGACAGTATTAGGCTGGAGGATGTGCAATTAAAAACAGCGTGGTGGGTGCTTAGACATTACGCTGTCAGCCCCAATGGTCATATTTACTTTCATCCAGCAGACTGGATCACAGACTTTAGCCAGTCCTCCTTAAGTAAGCAAAGCTGGCTAATACATGAGCTAACGCACGTTTGGCAGCTACAGCAGGGTCTCAAGGTAGTACGCGGGGCGTTGGTCGATCGGCGTTATGACTATGTATTTACAGTAGGCAAGCCCTTTTTTAAATATGGTATCGAGCAGCAGGCGCGTATGGTACAAGACTATTTTGTCCGTCGCCAGCGTGGTCAGGACTGCCGTGATTTTGAGCGCTGTATACCGTTTTTGACGACCGCTTCTTGAGTCTGAGGTCACACGTTTAATGCCACAAGTCTACTGTTGTCACAAATCCACTGTCAACGTCGCCAGCTCGACACTCCGTTCACAATTGACGCTTCTTATTGACATCAATAACCACTATGCTAAATAGTGTTATGAGAGGTTTATGACCCAGACGCTAGCACAGTATCACTCAGCAACGGATGGCGGTGATACGCCTACCTTTTATTATTTTGCGTCAACTCATTATTTTGCGTCAACAAAGGATATGTACTCTGATGTATAAATTTTTACCAGATAAAGCCAAGAGTCATGATACCGCTCATGATAGTCATATGAATAAAACACCATCACCTAATAGTAAGTATGTTGCCATGACTGTACTGGCTGCGACGTTGAGTGGTGCATTGCTACTCGGCGGCTGTCGGCAGCAGACCGAGACCGCGCCTGTCGTCGATGATAGCCAAGCGACTGAGCAAGTAGCTAGCGAAGACAGCAAGCCTGTACCACAAAGTGAGTCGGCGGCGGCGCGTATTGAGCAGTTTGAGCCAATTTATGTGACGCAAATGCAAAGGCTGCAGCGCCGGCTACAGGCCGAGTATGAGTCGCTGCAAGCGGCAGACTCGACTCGAAGTGCAGAAGATTTGTTGTTAAATAGTGCGGATACAGCAGGCGATAACACGACAAATAGCGGTGACGCCGCGACGGCTCAAAATAGGGAAAGTGGCGATGAGGCAGCAGCAGACATCAATACCAGCACAGAAGTGGGCGAGCGCGATTTGACCGTCCTCAAACGTATTAGCCTCGAGCCGCGCAAGCCTATCATGCAAACAGAAGATGAGATCATCGACAGCTACCAGCAGGCAACGGCGGCACTTTATCAGCCAGTGATCACGCCGCTGAGCGCTGACGAGGTAGATACCTTGATAAACATAGCGACTTTGGTGCCGCAGCTATTTGAGCATGCTGAGATTGCAGGTAGGCTCAGTGCCAAAAGTCCAGCGCTGGCACGTCTTATCATTCAGCATCAGGTTTGGGAGCAGATAGAGGCGCAGCAAGTCATCGATATGCAGCAAATGAAGCTCAATCAACAACAAGAGTTTGAAGCACTCATGGCCAAGTTTAACGAGACCATCAAGGGTTATGATGAGCAAATTGCCAAGTACGAACAAACGCTTAAAGCATTTGAATAAACAGCCACCGCTCAAGCTATGACGGCGACAGCCAGCATCACAGCGCTTATCTATCGACCTTGACTTCCTCCCCTCCCTAAAGTGAGGGGATTCCTTCTGCAAGACGGTCAAGCCCGACCGCAAGGATGTTCTTGGCAGCATTAATATCTCTATCATGCCATGTGCCACACTTAGCACACCTCCACCCTCTTATTCCAAGACCTGCTCTACCTTTCGGACTACTATCGCTTATTTTAAGGCAGTGCGAACAGGTCTGGGTAGTGTAACTCTCATTCACTATCTCAAGCTGACAACCTGCATACTTACATTTATATTCCAGTTGTCTTTTGAGTTCAAACCATCCTGCATCGTAAGTTGATTTAGCCAGTTTAGTTCTCTTATTTGTGAATGAGCGTGATTTAACATCACCAACCACAATTAAGGCGTTATCCTTAACAAGCGTGGTGGTGAATTTATGAATTGCATCTAGTCTTGAATTTTTGATTTTGGCGTGTATTGCTTTGACACGCTGTTTGTTTTTCGCTCTTTGAGCAACAGCGAGCTTTTTCGCCCACTTTTGCGTTTGTTTGGTTGTCAGCTTGTCACCGTTTGAGGTGGTAGCAGACTCTTTTAAGCCTAAATCTATGCCTACACTACCTTTGCCGCTTATCTGCTTAGGAAAGTCTTTAACGGTGATGCAGGCATACCAACGACTGCGGCTGTCTTGCACTATCTCAAGCGTGTTGATTTGATATAGACTTAGGTTGTAGCTATCGAATACATCTATGATGAGCTTTTGACCTTTAGAGAGCGATAGCTGTATGGTTGATTTAAGTGCTTTCTTTCCCGTTTGTCTGGTGTGCAGATGTTTGATTGCTGACTTTTTAAAAGGAATCCAACCTAAACTTTTTCGCTTGGCATCGGGTCGGTTGGTTCGCCAATTTAGTTTGGCTTTTTTAAATTGCTTACGAGATTTGGCATGAGTTTCGTTTATGGCTTGCAGAGTTTGCGAGTGCAAGCCTAAATACTCACCACTGCCTTTGGTGTATTCATTAAGGTCGTAGGCTGAAAAGAATTTACCAGTCTTTTGTAGGTGTTTGTAACTCAGGTCATTAACATAGTTCCACGCATAGTTAACACTCCCAGCTATTTTGTTTAGCTGGTTTGCATGTTTGTCTTTAATGCGTAGCTTGAGTGTTTTCATGAGGTTAGTTTATACTGATATTCTCTTTTATTCCATATTGGTCTACTTAATAGAAAATGACTTAAGACGTGGTAGACACGTTGTTTTTAATTTGCATGTGCAGTTGCTCTTTGTCGCTAAGTATCGACGGGCAGTTTTCACCAAACAAGTTCTTGATGATCTTGAGGTTATCTTTAGTGATGTGTGCAACAAGTTTGAAGCCGAGCTTGTGGCGTTTGATGGTGAGGATGACTATGTGCATTTGCTGGTAAATTATCCGCCAGTATATCGAACAGCAAAATATGCCACACTAAACAGCTTTCTTTGTGTAAGCATAACTACTTAAGTTGCCTTATATCCACCCACTTCAGGGGGGGATATAAGGCAACGTTGGATAAAAAATCCCGCATATAGCGGGATTTTTTATGGTTCTTTTATACACGTGCCGTATCTAAGCAGATTACTTGCGGTCTTCTACTTTGACAAAGTCACGATGCGTCTCGCCAGTGTATAGCTGACGTGGGCGACCGATTTTGAACGGTGCGCTGTGCATCTCTAACCAATGGCTGATCCAACCTGAGGTACGCGCCAATGAGAAGATAACAGTAAACATAGACGTTGGGATACCGATGGCTTTTAGGATGATGCCAGAGTAGAAGTCAACGTTTGGATATAAGTTACGCTCAACGAAGAACGGATCTTCTAAAGCGATTTTTTCTAGTGCCATGGCCAGCTCAAGCTTAGGATCGTTGATGCCTAGGGCGCCGAGTACTTCATCACAAGTCTCTTTCATGACTTGGGCACGTGGGTCAAAGTTTTTGTAAACACGGTGGCCAAAGCCCATGAGCTTCACTTCACGGCTCTTCACTTTTTCCATAAATGCTGGCACGTTTTCGACAGTACCGATTTCATCTAGCATCTCAAGCACAGCTTCGTTGGCGCCGCCATGTGATGGACCCCAAAGGGCGGCGATACCAGCGGCGATACAGGCATAAGGGTTGGCACCCGTTGAGCCGGCTAGGCGCACAGTAGAAGTCGAGGCGTTTTGCTCGTGGTCTGCGTGCAAGGTGAAGATTTTGTCCATCGCGCGGGTGACCACGTCGTTTGGCTCATAGTCCACATCAGCAGGCGTGGCAAACATCATGTACAAGAAGTTTTCCGCGTAGCTAAAGTCGTTACGTGGATACATGAACGGTTCGCCCTGCGAGTATTTATAACTCATCGCCGCAAGCGTTGGCATTTTTGCGATCAGACGAATGGCGGTGATTTCGCGGTGTGCTTCGTTGCTGACGTCTAGGTTGTCATGATAAAACGCTGACAAGGCACCCACAACGCCCACCATAATCGCCATTGGATGCGCGTCACGGCGGAAGCCTTCAAAGAATTTACGTAATTGGTCATGCACGCCTGTGTGCTTACGGATTTTTTCAAAAAAGTCCGCTTTTTGCTCGGCGTTTGGCAAGTCGCCATGAATCAAGGCATAGGCCACTTCTAGGTATTCAGCATTGTTTGCCAGCTGATCGATAGGGTAGCCGCGGTGCAACAGCTCACCTTTACCACCGTCGATATAGGTAATTTTTGACTCGACAGGAGCGGTTACTTTGAAACCTGGGTCATAAGACCAAAAGCCTGAGTCTTGTAGAGCAGCAATATCGATAACTGGGCGCCCTAAAGTACCTTTGATGATAGGAAGTTCGTATTCTTCACCATTGACGGTTAGTTTGGCATTAGTGTCAGCCATAAATTGCTCTCCATTGATTTAACTTGTTAGAATAAAATTACTATAGACGCATACCCTCGCGCCCAGGATTACTACAGGCGCTTACTCTCGCGCCATGCTCAGTCAAACGGTCAAAATACATTTAACGCATTTAATATGCTGGGTATATTAGCAGCAATTCCTTGCGATTTGAAAAGACTTTTACCATCAATGCCGCCAATAGGCACGGTTTGGTCGTGTTTATTCACTGTAATTTTTGTATCAAAATATGTCTGATTGGTTATTTTGCCGCAAATCTTACTTTTTATTGGCGGCAAAGAGGCGCTGTGATGTCACTTGGATTTTATAAGTATCAGACTCGGAATCCATAATTGGCGAGATGAGTTGTCTGTGCAAGCTGGCAGTATGGATATGGCAGACAAGGTATGTGCGGCAAATGTTTTTAGGATTGCTGGCCGTATCGCTATGTTTGATAAGACAAAACGCTGTTGTATTGTGAACTGATTGTTCCTTTTTTACCACATAATGGATAAATTTGTAATTATCGCCCAGTCATTTTATAATTGCAGCTACTTAACTGGCACGAGTTTTGTGCGAATTGATAAGTGGTCATGATATAGTGTCGTCTAGAGCTTCTCTATTCATACTGGTATTCATATTTGGTTACAGCTGGACAATGTCAATAGACCCAAACCCAACCGACGGTTTGAATGTTCTTGTTAACTGTTCTATTCTTAAACACTTAGCGTCAGGTTTGCACCCCTATAGATAACACAATCGCAAGATAACAAAACACGGTTATCTTGTGATAAGTGCGACCAGTAAAAATAGACTAGTTAATCGATCTTACTCATGTTTATTTTCTTTGTTGTATAATAGACAGGTTGTTTGACCGATCTGTTTGCCAAGCAGTTGTAGACAAAGTATCAATACCTTACCACATGATTCTTTCTTCACCTTTAGCACAAACTAAACGAAGTCAGCTAGCTCTTCCTTACTTTATTCGTCTCGTGTGTTGCTCTACGCTTAATTGACACAATCCCGATCTATGTCATGCGTTGATAGCAGATACAGGAGTATAACCGCAAAAAGGATGCCCGCTGTGAAAAGCAACCGACCTATTGATCTGCCTTTAAGCCAAGTGATTAGCGTTAATCGCTCACCGATTGCGATCGCTTCTATCTTGCATCGTATCTCTGGCATTATTTTATTTTTATTGATTCCTGTCATGCTGTGGTTACTACAGAACTCATTGGCGTCGCCTGAGAGTTTTGAGACCGTGTTTGACAACGTACTTGTGCGCTTTTTAGCATGGATATTTGTGGCTGCGATTGCTTATCACTTTGTGATGGGCATCAAGCACTTATTTGCTGATATGGGCATGAACGAAGAGCTAAAATCTGGCCGCGCCGCATCTAAGGTCAGTTTTGTGATTGCAGCGATTTTAATTGTCGCGTCATTTGTATGGGTGATGTTCTAATGATTAAAAATGATTCAGGAATCAAAAGCGCAACTGGTCTGACAGGTTCAGGCTCACGTGATTGGATTGTCCAGCGTATCAGCGCGGTCGTTTTGGCCGTTTATAGTGTGGTGTTGCTGGGTTTCTTTTTGACCCATGGCGATGTCACTTATCTTGAGTGGTCGTCATTTATGACCAGCTTACCGATGCGTCTGTTTAGCTTGGTCGCTGTGGTGGCACTTGCAGGCCATGCTTGGGTAGGTATGTGGACCGTATTCACTGACTATATCACCTCAGGCAAGATGGGTGAGAGCGCGCCAAGATTGCGTTTGGTATTACAGACTTTGATGATTATCTCTATTTTAGTCTTTTTATTTTGGGGCATCATGATTTTTTGGGGTAATGGCTTTGGTGTCGTTGCTGTTTAATGATGAGGTGAGCACCCAAATTGGGTGGTAACGCCAAAATATCGATAAAAATGGATGGCTGTAAACGTGATTGATAGCTTGGTTATCACTGCCATTCATACATAGCCGAAAATAGTCATAGCATTGGGTTTGGTTACTTATTTATTTTATGTCTAATATTTTATGTTTGAAAAGACAAATGCGCCGATAGGGCGCTTGATAGATAAGCCGCCGAGCATAATACCGCTCAGCCCAGTATAACGATAGATATGCAAATTAAGTGGTTAAAGGCCAGATGTGTCATAGACTTTAGATAGGCTGCACTGAGAAAATAACTATTGGTGTACAGACACAGGACAGATAGCCTTTTTATTTACTTCTAAGCATTAACAGGCATTAGGAAAACCGTAATGGCAACTAGACAAGATAATACCATTAGTAATATTAAGACCCTAAACTACGATGCCGTCATCGTCGGTGGTGGTGGTTCAGGGATGCGTGCTTCACTGCATTTGGCTGAGTCAGGCATGAAGGTTGCAGTTTTGACCAAAGTATTCCCAACCCGTTCGCACACCGTCGCAGCCCAAGGTGGCATCGGTGCAAGTTTGGGTAACATGAGTAACGATAACTGGCATTTTCACTTTTATGACACCGTAAAAGGCTCGGATTGGTTGGGTGACCAAGATGCGATAGAATACATGTGCCGTGAAGCGCCAAAAGTCGTCTATGAGCTTGAGCACATGGGCATGCCGTTTGACCGTAACGAAGATGGCACGATTTATCAGCGCCCATTTGGTGGTCATACCTCAAACTATGGCGAAAAAGCGGTACAACGCGCGTGTGCGGCAGCTGACCGTACAGGTCACGCCCTGCTACATACGCTGTATCAAAAAAACCTAGAGCAAGGCACCGAGTTCTTTATCGAGTGGATCGCGCTTGATTTGATCAAAGACGAAGATGGCAACATCAACGGTGTGGTAGCGATTGAGCAAGAGACTGGTACCATCGCTGTCTTCCAATCACCAATCACCGTACTAGCGACAGGTGGTGCAGGCCGTATTTTCGCCGCGTCTACCAACGCTTATATCAACACAGGTGACGGTATTGGTATGGCCGTGCGTGCTGGTATTCCGCTACAAGATATGGAGTTTTGGCAGTTCCACCCAACGGGCGTGCATGGTGCCGGCGTACTATTGACCGAAGGGTGCCGCGGTGAAGGGGCTATCTTGCGTAACAAAGATGGCGAAGCGTTCATGGAGCGTTATGCGCCAACGGTCAAAGACCTAGCGCCTCGTGACCTTGTATCGCGCTCGATGGACCAAGAAATCAAAGAAGGCCGCGGCTGTGGTCCGAACGCTGACCATATCGTAATGGACATGACGCACTTAGGTGTCGATACCATCATGAAGCGTCTACCATCAGTGTTTGAAATCGGTAAAAACTTTGCCAACGTCGACATCACCAAAGAGCCAATTCCAGTTATCCCGACCATTCACTATATGATGGGCGGTATTCCAACCACTATTCATGGTCAGGTCATCGTACCAGATCTAGAAGCGGGTACCGATGAAAACGGTCTATACGCTAAAGGTAACGTGGTAAAAGGCCTCTATGCCATCGGTGAGTGTGCGTGCGTCAGTGTCCACGGTGCCAACCGTTTAGGTACTAACTCACTTCTTGACTTGGTGGTATTTGGCCGCGCGGCTGGTAAGCACATCGTTGATGAGTTCCACCATGCCGACCACAACTATAAGCCATTAGATCCACGTGTGCTTGACTTCACCATGCGTCGCCTAGACAAGCTGCAGCAGTCTACTGAAGGCTACAATGCGCAAGATGTCGCTGATGAAATCCGCGCTACCATGCAAAAACATGCCAGCGTATTCCGCACCCAAGCCATCATGGACGAAGGTGTCGAAAAAATCTTGGCACTGGGTGAAAAAATCGACAAGATCCACTTGGCCGATAAATCACAAGTCTTTAACACTGCTCGTATCGAAGCCTTTGAAGTGGCAAACTTATACGAAGTTGCGAAAGCCACAATGATTTCAGCGGCGCATCGTCACGAAAGCCGCGGCGCGCATAGTGTCTCTGATTACGATCGTCCAGAAGATGATGATTACGCACCAAATGGCCGTAACGATCACGAGTGGATGAAGCATACCTTGTGGTATTCTGAAGGCAACCGCATCATTTACAAGCCAGTTCGTAAAGTGCCGTTGACAGTCGACTATATCGAGCCAAAAGTTCGCGTCTACTAATGTAGACGCCGCGCCTGATATATACTCGATATATAAACTGCGCAAACGTTTTATCCCTTATTCATTTATTAAAAGGTGACCGCCAGCTACATGCACTTGCCCGCGCTAATGATAAATCAGTCGTTAGCGGGTGAGGTCGCAGTCTTTGTATGCCCGCCATCACCTATGTGTGGAGTTTAGCATTATGAGCCGAGGTACTCGCACCATCGAAATCTATCGCTACGATCCTGATGTGGACGCAGCGCCGCGCATGCAAACCTATACGATTGAGCTGTTAGACTCAGATCGTATGTTGCTTGACGTGTTATTACGCCTAAAGAAAGAAGATGAGACCCTCACTTTCCGCCGCTCTTGCCGCGAAGGCATTTGTGGCTCTGATGGCATGAACATCAATGGCAAAAACGGTCTTGCATGTCTTATCAACATGAATACCTTGCCAGAAAAAGTCACCGTCCGTCCTCTACCAGGTCTGCCTGTGGTTCGTGATTTGGTCGTCGATATGAACCAATTCTATGAGCAATACGAAAAAGTACACCCGTACTTAATCAATGATCAGCCAGCACCGCCGACAGAGCGTCTGCAATCACCTGAGCAGCGCGAACAACTAAACGGTCTGTACGAATGTATCTTATGTGCATGCTGTTCGACCAGCTGCCCATCATTCTGGTGGAACCCTGATAAGTTCTTAGGTCCATCAGCATTGCTACACGCCTATCGTTTTGTGGCTGATAGCCGTGACAGTGATACGCAAGCGCGTCTTGCTCGTTTGGACGATCCGTTTAGTTTGTTCCGTTGCCGCGGTATCATGAACTGTGTGTCAGTTTGTCCAAAAGGCTTGAATCCAACCAAAGCAATTGGTCATCTGCGTAATATGTTGATTGACCAAGCAGGTTAATCGTTTATAATTGCATGGTTTTTTACAGATACTGTAAAAAAAACACCACCTAGCCATTAGGTGGTGTTTTTTATTGACTAGGGCGTATTGGCTTCTCAACGGCGCAACCTACCTTTACAGACAGCAGCGCAAGCGCGATGTGTTTTTAGCGTGCATCGATGACAGCATGAGGGTAAAGCTATATTGACAGTACGTTGGTCATGTGTAAGAAGGCCTGTGATAAAGGCACGCGCCCTATATAATTAGATACGCAATACTATTAGCCTACACTTGATATAGAAATCATAGGGGTAAGCGTACATCAGCTTAAAGTTCTGATGAGATATCTTGCTTTATTTAGGTAATTTTAGTGCTTGATTGAGCCGAATGCTTAGGAAGATTTTGCTACTTTAGGTATAATAGCAAGCCAGAATCAGCCAATAATGATATCATTATATTGATAATAGATATTCATTATATAAATACCTAGTATTGAACAAACAAACTATGTCGTAAAAAATAGACATGCTACCCTATACAGCAATGTATATTTGGCTAAGAGTGTCACTTATCTCATTGATAGGATAACAGTTCAGCTAAAATAGCCGTGTGAAAGGCTAGCTGAAAGCAGGAAGACTGGCGATTCATTGGTTACTATTGCAACATCTATACACACCTTACCAGCCATATGTGTCAGATGAATAGTTGTTATGATCTTGCCACGACCAGCATGGATAACCAGTGGTTAATAAATGTTAGTTAATAGATTTGTTATGGCTTTTTGCATTATATATAAATTAATGTTGTGAAACGAGTTGGTTCAGAAAACTGAGCGTTCACAAATAGTTATATTTTTACCAACGGTATTGTAATAACTGCGATCAGCACTACTTAGCTATTGTCGACACCGTATGTTAGCGGCAATGCAAAAATAGACGAGAGACGGTCAGCGCTCAATTTGCTTGACTCTTGCTTGACGTGAGTTACGTCAGAGGTTATCCAGACTTTTGACAATCAATAAGCGCTCAGTCAATAGACGCTCAGCCGTTGATGTGACACAAGGTTTACATAGCAGATATACGACAGATTACACAATAATAAGCACGATTCCATTCATTTATCTATCAAACAAATAGACGATTATTATGAATAGTATAACCAAAGACGCAGCAGAGCTAGGACATACTGAACTGGCCGCTGACAATGCCAATTATATCGAAGCGCTCTACGAGCAATACCTAACAGATCCTGATAGTGTGGATGCGGACTGGCAAACGTATTTTGAACAGTACAAGTCGCCAAATGACGCCAAACACAATGCTATTAAGGATCAGTTTTTATTGCTGGCCCGCAATCAAACCGCCAATAAAGTCAACACCGACACCAGTAGCGCGTCTGCTGGCAGTGCCGACTGTGCGGATCCTAAACAAATGGGTGTGCAGCAGCTGATCTCAGCTTACCGCCGCCGTGGTCATCGCCGCGCCAAGCTAGATCCATTAAATCTGCATCCGCGTGCCGAAGTAGAAGATCTGACGCTTGCGTATCACAACCTATCAGAGGCCGATCTCGATACGGTATTCCCGACCAATGATTTAAACATCGGTAAAGACGAAGCGACACTCCGTGAGATCATTGAAATCATGGAGCGTGTGTACTGCCGTTACATCGGTGTTGAATACATGCACGTGACCACCAGCACCGAAAAACGCTGGATGGAAAAATACTTCGAGACCAACCTAGGCTATATCGAATTTGATAAAGAAAAACGTCTATCTATCTTAGAGCGTCTGACAGCGGCTGAAGGCCTAGAAAAATATCTGGCTCGTAAATATACCGGCGTCAAACGTTTCGGTCTAGAAGGCGGCGAGAGCTTTATCCCAGCCATCAATGAAATCATCCAACGTGCTGGCGGCTATGGCACCAAAGAGATGGTCATTGGTATGGCGCACCGTGGCCGTCTAAACCTACTGGTCAATATCTTAGGTAAAAATCCTGCCGATTTGTTTGATGAATTCGATGGTAAGGTACAGCCAGAAAAAGGCTCAGGCGACGTTAAGTATCATAACGGTTTTTCTTCTAACGTCATGACACCAGGCGGTGAGGCGCATTTGGCTCTAGCCTTTAACCCATCGCACCTTGAAATCGTAGCGCCCGTCTTACAAGGCTCGGTACGTGCACGTCAAGTGCGCCGTAACGATCAGCCGTTGATGGACAACAAAGGCGGTAACTCAGTGCTGCCAATCGTCGTCCATGGTGATGCTGCTTTTGCCGGTCAGGGTGTGGTTCAAGAAACCTTCCAGATGTCACAGACGCGTGGTTATACCACGGGTGGTACGGTTCATATCGTGATCAACAACCAAGTCGGCTTTACGACCAGCCGTCAAGAAGACGCACGCTCAACCGAGTACTGTACTGATGTGGCCAAGATGGTGCATGCACCTATCTTACACGTCAATGGCGATGACCCTGAGTCTGTGGTGTTTGCTGCGCAATTGGCACTAGACTACCGTCATGAGTTTGGCAAAGACATCATCATTGATTTGTTCTGCTATCGCCGTAACGGTCACAACGAAGCCGACGAGCCATCAGCGACGCAGCCTTTGATGTATGCAGTTATCAAAAAATTGCCTACGACGCGTACTATCTACGCACAAAAACTCATCGCCGATGGCGTCCTTAGCGCAGAAGAAGAAAAGCAGTACGAAGATGACTACCGTGAGTCGTTAGACCGTGGTGATTATGTCGCCAACTCATTGGTCAGCAAGCCAAACGAAGCGTTATTTGTCGATTGGAAGCCCTACCTAGGTCATGATTTGGTCGATGAATGGGATACCAGCGTCGATATCGAAAAATTAAAAGAGTATGGCCGCCGTATGGCGCAAATGCCAGAAGGCTACAAGCTACAGCGCCAAGTACAAAAAGTAGTCGATCAGCGTCTAGCCATGCAAACAGGCGAAGAGCCACTGAACTGGGGCGCCGCTGAAACTTTGGCCTATGCGTCATTGGTCGATCATGACAATGCCTTGGTTCGTATCACTGGTGAAGATGTCGGCCGTGGTACTTTCTCGCATCGTCATAGTGAGATCTACAACATCAATGATGGCAGCATGTATGTGCCTTTATCACATATCAGCGAAGACCAAGCACGTTTTGCCACTTATAACTCGTTGTTGTCAGAAGAAGCGGTACTGGCCTTTGAATACGGCTATGCAACTACCGTACCCAACGCGCTCATCGTTTGGGAAGCGCAGTTTGGTGACTTCGTCAACGGCGCGCAAGTGGTGATTGATCAGTTTATCTCAAGCGGCGAGACCAAATGGCAGCGCGTTTGTGGTCTGACCATGCTGTTGCCACATGGCTATGAAGGTCAAGGCCCTGAGCATTCATCAGCACGTCTTGAGCGTTTCTTGCAGCTATGTGCCGAAGACAACATGCAAGTGATTACCCCAACGACGCCTGCACAGATTTATCATGCCTTACGTCGTCAAGCGGTACGCCCAATTCGTAAGCCGCTTATCGTTATGTCACCGAAGAGCCTACTGCGTCATAAGCTGGCAACCTCTCACTTAGAAGAGCTTGCCAACGGTAAGTTTGAGACGGTACTGCCAGAGATGGATGAGCACAATGCAGACAACATCACTCGTATGGTGCTCTGTGGTGGTAAGGTCTACTATGATCTACTTGAGCAGCGCCGCGCGCTTGGCCTTGATCATGTGGCCATCGTCCGTATTGAGCAGCTTTATCCATTGCCAGAAAAACGCTTGATTGCTGAGATCGAAAAATACAGCAACCTAAAAGAAATCGTTTGGACGCAAGAAGAGCCATTGAACCAAGGTGCTTGGTACTATCTGGCGCCGCATATGTTCCGTATCGTCGTACCACATCCAACCAAGGCAAAAGTCATGGAGCCAGTGGCACGTCCACCGAGCGCCGCTCCTGCGACAGGGTCGCCAAAACTGCATGCTCAGCAGCAGCAAGCACTGATCGCAGGCGGTCTTGGTATCAGTGTCGATGAGCTGGCAAAGTAAGATAAGTGACAGACGTTACAAGTTATAGATTATAGAAGACACATGAAACAGGCGATGACAGTCGGTACTGGAAATATCTATCAGTGACATTGTTGCACACAGTATTGACTGCCTATCACGACTTAATAACGCATATAAATATCCACATCTAAGGAGTATATCGATGGCTGATATCAAAGCCCCCGTTTTTCCAGAATCGGTTGCCGATGGCACGATCGTCGAATGGCATGTCAGTGAAGGTCAACAAGTAAACCGTGATGACCTGTTGGCTGAAATCGAAACTGACAAAGTTGTTTTAGAAGTTGTGGCACCTGATGATGGTGTTGTGACCAAAATCGTCAAGCAAGTAGATGACACAGTACTATCTGACGAGCTAATCGCTGAATTTGAAGCGGGTGCAAGCGGCAGCACCGACGCAAACGATGAGCCAGCAGTCAACCCGGACCAGCCAGCGGCACCAGTACAAGCTAAGCAAGGTACAGATGGCGGTGAGCCAGTACAAGCCACTGACAAAAAAGACGAAGCCGACCATAAAGATCAAAGCCCAGCCGTGCGTAAAGCGGCCAAAGAGTCTGGCGTAGATCCGAAAAACGTCGAAGGCAGTGGCCGCGGTGGCCGTGTGACCAAGAGTGATATGGCAAACCCAACGCTAAAAGCCGACAGCTCTATCAAGTCAGATAGTGGTCGTCCTGTGGCAGAGTCAACTGGCGAGCGTACCGAAAAACGCGTTCCAATGACGCGCCTACGTAAGCGTGTCGCTGAGCGTCTACTGTCAGCTACTCAAGAAACCGCTATGTTGACGACCTTTAACGAAGTCAATATGAAGCCGTTGATGGACATGCGTACCAAGTACAAAGAGAAGTTCGAAAAACGTCATGGCGTACGTCTAGGTTTTATGTCGCTATTTGTCAAAGCGGCGACCGAAGCACTCAAACGCTTCCCAGCGGTAAACGCTTCACTAGACGGTGATGATATCGTTTATCATGGTTTTTATGACATCGGTGTGGCGGTATCATCAGATCGCGGTCTCGTCGTTCCAGTACTGCGTGATACTGACCGTATGAGCATGGCAGACATTGAAGCCAAAATCCGTGAATACGGTAGCAAGGCGCAAGAAGGCAAGCTTGGTCTAGACGAGATGACGGGTGGTACATTCACTATCTCAAACGGCGGCGTATTTGGCTCACTCATGTCAACGCCTATCTTGAACCCACCACAAACTGCTATCTTGGGTATGCATGCCATCAACGAGCGCCCAATGGCGGTCGACGGTAAAGTTGAGATCTTGCCGATGATGTACCTAGCGCTGTCTTATGACCACCGTATGATCGATGGTAAAGAAGCGGTACAATTCTTAGTGACACTAAAAGAATTGGTCGAAGATCCTACTATGCTTCTTTTAGACCTGTAAGCTTCTAAGCTTGTATTGGCAATCGCTGATACAAGTTTTTTAACTTTGGTATCGGCCATTGTCATTCGAGCAAAATCACGCTTAGCAATAATCAAGCCGTTTAGTTATGACATTTAATTGTGACGTTTAATGAAGACGCAGTCCTATAGGGCGGCGTCTGACGGCGGGTCGTTAGTACGTCTTATCGAGCTGTCTGTATTTGGGGCAGCCTATTGGCTACTAAATACTTCATCAAAACCAGACAGATGATTGATCCTGTGGTTAAAGATGAGTTCGGTCGTTATTGCACAAAAGTGACACCATCGTGCCGATATACCTCACACAACATGAGCAAAATCTAAAATAATCTAAAAAAATAGGAACGTACTATGAAAGACAATTATGATTTGGTCGTCATCGGCGGCGGTCCTGGCGGTTATGAAGCAGCCATTCGCGCAGGTCAGCTTGGTATGAGCGTGGCCTGTATCGAAAAACGCGTTTATAAAGGCGAGCCTGCGCTTGGCGGTACTTGTCTAAACGTCGGTTGTATCCCATCAAAAGCCTTGCTGGATAGCTCGCATCGTTATGAAGCGACCAAGCATGACTTAGCTGAGCATGGCATCAGCACAGGTGATGTCTCTATCGATATCGAGCAGATGATCGCTCGCAAAGAAGGCATCGTCAAGCAGTTGACCGGCGGCGTGGCAGCATTGCTCAAGGGCAATGGCGTTGACTGGCTACAAGGCTGGGGCACACTAGAAGATGGTAAAGGTAGCGAGAAAAAAGTTAAATTTACCGCGCTAGAAGACGACAGCGAAACGACCATCACCGCAAAAAATGTCATTCTTGCGGCAGGCTCTGTGCCTATCGAGATTCCAGTGGCCAAAACTGACGGCGACCGTATCGTTGATTCAACTGGCGCACTGGACTTTACTGAAGTACCTAAACGCCTTGGCGTGATCGGTGCGGGCGTGATCGGTCTGGAGCTAGGCTCTGTATGGCGCCGCTTGGGTAGTGAGGTTGTGGTATATGAAGCACTACCAAGCTTCTTGGCTGCTGCTGACAAAGACATCGCCAAAGAAGCCGGCAAACTGCTGAAAAAGCAAGGCCTTGATATCCGTGTCGATACCAAAGTTACCAACGCTGAAGTCAAAGGCGATCAAGTCGTTGTGACCAGCGAAGCCAAAGGCGAAGCCTCAGATGAGAGCTTTGATAAGCTGATCGTCTGTGTCGGTCGCCGTGCCTACTCTGAAAAACTACTGGGCGAAGACAGCGGTATCACCTTGACCGAGCGCGGTCTAATCGATGTCGACGATCAGTGCAAAACCAATCTAGACGGCGTCTATGCCATCGGTGATCTGGTACGTGGTCCTATGCTTGCGCACAAAGCGATGGAAGAGGGCATGATGGCCGTCGAGCGTATCCATGGCGAAAAAGCTCAGGTCAACTACGACACTATTATCAACGTCATCTATACCCATCCAGAAATTGCATGGGTTGGCATGACTGAGCAAGAAGCCGAAGAAGCAGGTTATGAAGTCAAAACTGGCTCATTTAACCTAGCTGCCAACGGTCGTGCGCTCGCGCAAAGCGAAGGCCAAGGCTCTATCAAAGTCGTCGCCGATGCCAAAACAGATCGTTTGTTAGGTATGCATGCCATCTCTGCAGGCGCAGGTGACATCGTCCATCAAGGCATGATCGCGATGGAGTTTGTCTCTAGTATCGAAGACCTGCAGCTGATGACGTTTGCTCACCCAACGATCTCAGAAGCAGTACACGAAGCGGCGCTATCTGCAGATGGCCGCGCCATTCACGCTATCCAGCGTAAAAAGCGTAAAAAATAAGTCGTTCGCTACCGTTGCAAAACGAGCAAACAAATAAGCAAGTATCGATTTATGACTTGACTATTTAGGCGTCAATGATAGTACTGCTATCGGCGCTGCTGCTATGGTCATAAGTGCGCCAGGCTCTGGTCTACGCGCACTTATTTTCACTTTTTATTAATTGTAAAAAACAAGGGATACAATCAATGAATTTACATGAGTATCAAGCAAAAGAGCTATTAAAAAGCTACGGATTGCCTATTCAAGAAGGCATCATCGCCCACAATGGCGATGAAGCTGCTGCTGCTTTTGACAAAACCCCAACCGATATCGCCGTCATCAAAGCACAGGTACACGCTGGTGGCCGTGGTAAAGCGGGCGGTGTAAAGCTGGTTAAGACTCGTGAAGAAGCCAAGCAAGTGGCAGAAGAGCTCATCGGTACCAACTTGGTCACCTTCCAGACTGATGCTGATGGCCAACCCGTCAACTTCGTCTTGGTTGCAGAAGATATGTATCCAGTACAGACTGAGCTATATCTTGGTGCTGTGGTCGACCGTGCTACCCGCCGTGTGACCTTTATGGCATCTACCGAAGGCGGCGTGGATATCGAAGAAGTCGCTCACAACACACCAGAAAAAATCTTCAAAGTACATGTGGATCCATTAGTCGGTCTCATGCCTTTCCAAGCGCGTGATGTGGCGTTTAAACTTGGCCTAGAAGGCAAGCAAATCAACCAGTTCGTAAAATTGATGACTGGCGCATACAAAGCCTTTGTCGAAAACGACTTTGCCCTAATGGAGATCAACCCATTAGCCGTACGCGAAAACGGCGAAATCGTCTGTGTCGATGGCAAAATCGGTATCGACTCAAACGCCCTATATCGTCTACCAAAGATCGCTGCGCTACAAGACAAAACGCAAGAAAACGAGCGTGAGCTAAAAGCTGCTGAGTTTGACCTAAACTACGTCGCTCTAGAAGGCAACATCGGATGTATGGTCAACGGTGCGGGTCTTGCCATGGCGACCATGGACATTATCAAACTATACGGCGGCAAGCCTGCTAACTTCCTAGATGTGGGCGGCGGTGCAACCAAAGATCGCGTTGTAGAAGCGTTCAAAATTATCCTAGAAGACAGCAGCGTAGAAGGCGTTCTTATCAACATCTTCGGCGGTATCGTACGCTGTGACATGATCGCAGAAGCCATTATCGCTGCGGTCAAAGAAGTCGACGTACAAGTTCCTGTGGTCGTGCGTTTAGAAGGTAACAACGCTGAAAAAGGCGCACAAATCCTAGAAGAGTCTGGTCTAAAACTGATCTCAGCTCAGGGCCTCGCAGACGCTGCACAAAAAATTGTCGAAGCTGTACAAGCTTAATACCGATTGCGCCAGCGCCTTAGAGTAGGGCGATAAAACCTAACTCTAAGCATATAAGCGCTATCGCATAGTCGTCAAAGCGTGATGGCACTTGCTAGGCTCAGATCGTCATTGTCAGATCATCATTGATAGTGGTCATCAGTTGTCAAGTCGCTGTCACAAGACAACCGAATACAAGGAAAAAATAATGAGTGTATTAATCGATAAAGATACCAAAGTATTGGTACAAGGTTTTACGGGTAAAAATGGCACGTTCCATTCAGAGCAAGCCATCGAATATGGCACCAAAGTCGTCGGCGGTGTCACGCCAGGTAAAGGCGGTCAAACGCACCTAGGCTTGCCAGTATTTAATACAATGGCGGAAGCCATGGAAGCGACTCAAGCTGACGCGTCTGTGATCTATGTACCAGCACCATTTGTACTAGACTCAATCGTCGAAGCGATCGATGCGGGCGTGAAGCTGATCGTCGTGATCACTGAAGGCGTACCGACTCTCGATATGCTAAAAGCCAAGCGCTATCTAGAAGAAGCGGGCGATGTGCGTTTGGTTGGTCCTAACTGCCCAGGTGTCATCACGCCAGGCGAATGTAAAATTGGTATCATGCCAGGCCACATCCATCAGCCAGGTAAAGTGGGCATCATCTCACGCTCTGGTACCTTGACTTATGAAGCCGTCGCGCAGACCACAAAGCTAGGCTTTGGTCAGTCAACCTGTATCGGTATCGGTGGTGACCCTATCCCTGGTATGAACCAAATCGACGCGCTAAAACTGTTTGAAGAAGATCCACAAACCGAGGCTATCATCTTGATCGGTGAAATCGGTGGTACTGCGGAAGAAGAAGCCGCTGCTTATATCAAAGACCATGTGACGAAGCCTGTGGTCGGCTACATCGCTGGTGTCACTGCTCCAGAAGGCAAGCGTATGGGCCATGCTGGTGCGATCATCTCTGGTGGTCAAGGTACTGCAGAAGAGAAATTTAGAGCCTTTGAAGATGCCGGTATCGCGTATACACGTGACCCATCTAAGCTCGGTGACAAACTAAAAGAAGTTACTGGCTGGTAAGGTAGTCGTCAGCATAAGTCTACAAAAAGCCACGAAAGCTGTGTTGAATTATCAAAAAGGCATCTCTACAATGGGGTGTCTTTTTTTGTCTAATAACCTCCTATAGTCGATTCTAAAGAAAATAGGTACATTATATGTCAACGTGGAACTGGTATAAATTTTCCTTGCGTGCTGTGCCTGCGTCGACAGAGGCTGCGTAAAGTTTATCCCAGTCCCACTGTATCGTTTTTATACTGAACTCACTATAGTTAAATAATAATAGTATTTGACTATCATAATGCATAAGTTTGGATTTTTAATTAGGGGCTGTATAGAATTGAGAAAACATTGAAAAAAATAAGCAACGCCTTACTCTAATGTTTACCACAACAAAGAAACAAGGCGTCACTTATGGCTCGCACCAAGCTTAACGATGAACATTGG
>NZ_CAJHBJ010000038.1:0-19617 GCF_904846595.1 Psychrobacter sp. HII-4
TAATCAAGTTGTTCAAAATCGTGGCTCATAAATATCGTAACCGTCGTCAGCGCTATGATCTTAGAATGAAGCTGTTTGCTGGTATCATTAATTTCGAGCTAAACCTATGACTTTTGCAAGAGGTCTAAAGGTCGCTTGGTTTAAAGAGACGACATTATCTGACGTGAGCGACTGAGTATTGACCTTAATGCCGTTATTTTTCGTTATAATGGCTGTATAGAATTTATCGTATATAAACAGTTAAGGATGCATTTGTGAGTCAATATAATGCGCAATCGTTAGAAGTTTTAGAAGGGCTGGAGCCGGTACGCCGTCGTCCCGGGATGTACACCGATACCACCCGTCCCAACCATTTGGCCCAAGAAGTCATCGATAACTCCGTCGATGAAGCGCTGGCAGGGTATGCCAAGACCATCAAAGTACAGCTGCATAGCGACGGCTCGCTATGGGTCGAAGATGATGGCCGCGGTATGCCAACCGATATCCATCCTGAGTTTGGTCAGTCAGGTATTGAGCTGATTTTGACGCGTCTACATGCAGGCGGTAAATTTTCGACCTCCAATTATGAGGTGTCGGGCGGGTTGCACGGTGTCGGTATCTCTGTGGTCAATGCACTATCAACACGCGTTGAGGTGACGGTATGGCGCGATAGTACGCAGTTTGCGATGGCGTTTGAAAATGGCGCAGCGGTGACGCCGTTGACTAAGTCTGTCAGCTCCAATAAACGCAAACGCGGTACTCGGGTGCAGTTTTGGGCCGATGGCAGTTTTTTTGATACGCCGAAATTCAATGTCAAACAGCTCAAACATAACCTAAAAGCCAAGGCGGTATTGGCCGCTGGTCTGACGATTGAATTTGTCGATGATATCAATGACGAAAAAGTCGTTTGGCAGTTTACCGACGGGGTGGTTGAGTACCTCAGTGAGCAGCTAGATGGACTTGAGACCCTGCCACCTGAGCCATTTTATTATAATCATGAGGCAAAAGACGGCGAGCGCGCGGGTATTACCTTTGCTTTATCGTGGCTGCCTGAGGGTGGTACGCCGATTCAAGAAAGCTATGTCAATTTGATTCCAACCGCGCAAGGCGGCACGCATGTCAATGGCCTACGTACTGGTATTTTAGAGGCGCTGCGCGAGTTTTGCGATATCCACAATCTATTGCCTCGCAATGTGAAGCTGACGGCAGAAGATGTGTGGGATGGGGTCAACTATATCCTATCGCTCAAGTTTTCTGAGCCGCAGTTTTCTGGTCAAACCAAAGAGCGTCTCTCGAGCCGTGAAGCTGCCGGTGCGGTGCAGACCCTCGCAAAAGATGCCTTTAGCCTATGGCTCAATCAGCATGCCGATATGGGCACTCAAATCGCCGAGCTGGCTATTAATAAAGCTGGTCGACGGCTCAAGTCTGCCAAAAAGGTCGCCCGTAAAAAAATCTCCCAAGGGCCTGCGCTACCAGGTAAGCTTGCCGATTGTCGCGGCGATCTGCGTGATGAGGCTGAGCTGTTTTTGGTTGAAGGCGACTCTGCGGGCGGCAGTGCCAAGCAAGCACGCGATCGACATTATCAAGCGATATTGCCGCTGCGTGGTAAGATTTTGAACACGTGGGAAGTGTCATCCGATACCGTGCTGTCGAGCCAAGAGATTCATGATATCGCCATCGCTATCGGTGTTGACCCTGCTTCAGATGATCTCTCTGAGCTGCGTTATGACAAGATATGTATCCTCGCCGATGCCGACTCTGATGGCCTACATATTGCTACCCTCATTTGTGCGTTGTTCGTCAAACACTTCCCAGCACTGGTAGATGCCGGGCATTTATTTGTGGCGATGCCGCCGCTGTATCGAGTTGACATTGGTAAAGAGGTGCATTACGCGCTAGATGAAGGCGAGCTTGAGCATATTTTAGCAGGCGTACCGGGGAATAAAAAAGCGCAAATCACTCGCTTTAAGGGACTCGGTGAGATGAGCGCTGAGCAGTTACGTGAGACCACCATGAACCGCGATACGCGGCGTCTGGTGCAGCTGGACATGGATGACATGATACTGACCAATGGCGTGATGGATATGCTACTGGCCAAAAAACGCGCCGCCGATCGCAAGTCGTGGTTAGAGAATAAAGGTAATTTAGCAGACATACCGTGATGTATGTCATCGATCGCTCGCCCATGCGCCAGTGTCTGCCGAGCGCCTATGCAATAAAAGTATAAAAGATAATCTCGCCCGATAAGCTTAATGTTATGATATGGCTATCTTTAACTATATGGTGCCGTCATGACATCAACGTTATTTAATCGTGCTAAATCGGGCCGCTCTGAGTCTGCACGAGTCAAAGCATTACCAAAACTTAGCAAAAAACATCTGGGTGATTTGGTACCAAGACGGGGCAATAAGTTTGCGCCTGTCCTTGCTTCTGCCTTACTCAAAGCAGCTGGCTGGCGTACAGTCGGCGAGGTGCCCAATATCCCACAAGCGGTGGTATTGGCACTGCCTCATACTTCAAATGTCGATGGTATTTATGCCATTCCAAGCCTATTTGCGCTGGATCTTAAGATCAGTATTTTGGGCAAACATACTTTGTTTAAAGCACCTGTCTTTGCCCAATTGTTAAATTGGATAGGCGTGATTCCGATCGATCGGGGCAACAAAGGCTCGGTACTACAAGCGAGTATCGATAAGTTTAAAACCGGTCAGCCGCTGTTTTTGGGTTTGGCACCAGAGGGCACGCGCCAGTACACCAAAGGCTGGAAGTCGGGATTTTATTACTTGGCAATGGGTGCGGGCGTGCCTATATTGCCAGTGGCGATGGATTATAAAACCAAAGAGATACGTTTTATGTCGCCCATTTATCCGAGTGGCGATATAGACGCTGATTTGCCAAAAATTTATGCGCAGTATAAAGGGGTGGTGCCCAGACATCCTGAGCGCTTGTCGCAGCCTCTGCAAGACATCAATCGCGCGACAGATTAAGCGCTATGGGTTCTGATACGCCGCACAGGCTTTAAGGTTTTATATATAACCAGCCCCTGATATCTGATGATATCAAGGGCTGTTTTTTATGAGAAAGACAAGAAGCGCTGGCTATTAGCGAGCGAGGTAACAGTAATTATGAGGTTTGATTGATGGCTAGATCAAAACTGCGGCTGGCCGTTTGAGGCACTGACGCCGCCATCGACGGGTAAGTTGACCCCCGTGATCATCGCCGCGTCGTGACTGGCCAAAAAAGTAATGGCGGCGGCAATATCGTTTGGTGTCGCTAAGCGGCCGAGTGGACAGCGCGCCAAAAACTTATCGGTTTTATTGTCGTTGTTTTGAATGGCGCTGCTCATGTCAGTTTTGGTAACGCTGGGATTGACCGCATTGACCCGCACGCCATCTGGCCCATGGTCTAAGGCTAGCGTGCGGGTGAGGTTGGTTACTCCGGCTTTGGCAGCGTTATAAGCGGCCATGTTCCAGTCGCCGCCGACCCCTGAGAGCGAGGAGACATTGACGATGTTGCCCTTGGTCGCAATCAGATGCGGCATGGCGGCTTGCGAGACATAAAACGTACCATTTAGATTGACATCGATGGCAGCTCGCCAGTCTTCGGCTGACAAGTCAGTGATTTTCCCTTGCATGGCTTTGCCAGCGTTATTGACCAAGATATCAATCTGTTCAAACTTATCGACGGCGCGTTTGATCATCTCTTGTACTTGGCTTTGTATGCTGATATCACAAGTGATGGTCAGATAGTTATCGGTATGAATCCACGTACGGTCTTGTGGAAACTCTTTTGCAGTCTCTTCTAAGGTTTCAGCGGTACGACCGACCAAGACGACATTGGCACCTTCTTGGGCAAAACGAATAGCAGTCGCCCGGCCAATACCTGAGCCTGCGCCTGTGACGATGACGGTTTTTTCTTTAAAGCGTTTCATGGTATTCAATCCTTGTTATTATATGACAATCATGGGCGATGTGAGCCGAGTATCCTTGAGGTGTCAGATGTGACAGATGCTGAGAGGGTAAAAGACCATCAGCTGTATCGAGTCGCGTCTGGCTCATCTCGTCAAATCCCTAAACTATATAAAGATGCGCATAAGCGCTGCTGTGCTGATATCATCATAACAACTCATTGCGGTGAAAGCGACTGTGTCTCATGACGTTTATGTCGTTTAATTTTTCATAATATTTAGGCTGTGTTGAACACGCCCTAATCATAAAAGGTTGAAACGGTGGCTGATTTGACTGACCTAACTGAGGATTTGGCTTGCTACTTGCAGGGCGCAGCGGCAGGCGTAAGCGTTGGCGATATGCAAGCAGTGACGCGTCAATATAACGCCTACTATGACGCGCGGCAATCCTGTTATCAGCTGCCGCTTGGGCGGTTGCAACGGCTGGATCTGACACTGTATCTACCAAGGCATAGTAGCGGGAAGACTATTAAGTCGGCGCGAACGGCGACGCTAAAGGCGGTGCTGGCATGGTATAAGACTTCTTGCGTCGCGGATAGCAATGACAATCAACATAAGCATGATCGAAGCGATAACGGTCAAAGCGATGACCAAAGCGATATTCAAAATCATGACAAGAAAAGCCGCCGCGATGTATTGGTCTTTGATATCGTCTTTTTTGATGAGACAGAGATGAGCGCTGATATACCGACACTCTCACCGAAACAGCGCTTAGCAAATCGCCTGACGCATCATTTTGATACTGCTTATTTTATGGAAGATTTGGTCATCGATATGAGTGGTGAGCCGCGGCCGCTACAAATCTTCAGTCACGCTGACTGGCAGAAGCTGTCATCAACGCTACAGACGCCTTGTGAGCTATGGCGGTTTTTGCACTATCATTTACAGCAGCTTCAGCAGTCCCTTAGCGATCAGCACGCACATTTTGAGAGGGTGGCAGATTTGGTCACTCAGTTTTTGTACAGCCCGTCTGTATTTACTCATGCCATCACCATTGATAATGCTCTTATAAAAGCGGGCGTGCAAGATGCGCCCAATGCGGCGTTGATCGCCATGACACTGGCGCACAAAAATCAAAGTGCGACAGCGCAGATGTATCAGCAGCACATGGCACAAGCTGCCACACTATGGTCACAGCTAAGCGGCCAGATGATAGCGATGTGCCGTGATGAGCGACTGAAAAATAGTGCCCAAATGTCTTCAGAGGTTGATTTTTTATATTGGCAGCAGCAGCTACTCGACGAGTCATTGTTTTCACGTCATGAGCTGGTACGCACTTTATACCGACATCCAAAGCAACCAGACAGCCTAAAAAGCGCCGGTTACGTGGTACATCAGCACTCGTATGAGAGTCTGGGTCGGCATTATGTGCTGATATTTTATGGCCAAAATCAGGAGGGGCAGCATAGCAAACAAGCCATTCAGCCAAACTTGGCAAAAATTGCTCAAGATGTGGCCACGCGCTTACCGATAGCAGCGCTGCATCATGTCATTATCTTGGGGGTGGAATTTATCAATGAAGGGCAAGAAACCTTTATCGATATTGATTTGTGGATCCAACCCGTTGCGACCATGACCCAGCGTGAGCGCCAACTCACCAAGCAGATACAACAGCTACAACAGCAAAAAATGCCAGTGGCAGGCACTTCTGCGGATAACGACCGTCTAGTAGAAGCCCTGCCGCAAGTTCGCTTGAACCTCACTATTCCTGCTCGTAAAAGTAATAAATAGCACTATTGATAGCGATTGGTAGGTATAAAACACACATTTATGCCCACAAAAAAAGACAGCCTAAGCTGTCTTTTTTGGTTTGAGCGAGTATAAAACTGATGAATTTATCTCAAGAACACATATTTCGAGAGCAAATTATTTATTATTGATATCGTCGTTTAGACCGCTACCTGGTAGCAAGTTGTTATTGTCGATATCTGCATCAGTGATACTACCATCGGTAACATCGTTATCGATATCAGCGGTATCGATAGCATCGGTATCGACGCGAGTGGTATCGACGACATCAGTGTGAGTATCAGTGCTCTTTGTTGCCGCTGATGGGGTGTTTTCGCGGACAGAGTCAGCAAACTTCTCACGAGTTGATGCGCTCGGCTGTAGCGTAGACTTGGCTTTGGCTTCCTCTTGCTCCTTGTCCATTTTGTCCTGCATCTTACGTAAGAAGCGAGCAGCTGCTTCTTGACCACCAAGACCGAACGAGAGAGCAAAGGCCACGGCAACTGCGCCTAGTGTCAGACCAAAGGCTAGGTTGACGATAGAGTCAGCAATGCCCATCGCTTTTAGACCCATAGCAAGTACGAGACCCATGATTAAGACGCGCACGATGTTTGCTAAGAACTGTGAGCCTTGCTCAGAGCGCTCCACCACACCAGCGATGATGTTGGCAAGCCAAAAGCCGATGAACAGAATAATCGCGCCCAAGATAATATTGGCACCAAAGGCGATAAACATCGCGATGATGGCTGAGATTGGCTCAAAGCCTAATAAATCCGCGGCAGCGATAGCGGCAAACAGCATGGCAAAAAAGACAATGGCATAGCCGACAAGATCAGAGATTTTCTTATCACCCATGGTTTCTTGTAGGCCAACCTTAGCAGGTATCTGATTGATCTCTGTGTTTTCAATCAAACCTTTGATGATATTGGCAACCATACGCACCACATAAAACGTCACCACTAAGATAGCTGCTGCCATAAAGATGTTTGGCAACGCTTCCATGATTTTGTTTAACATATTGGTCGCTGGGCGCGCAATTACTTCGACTTTTAAAGCGTTTAAGGCCGCGATAATCGTCGGGATAATCACCACTAAAAACGCCAAAGACCCTGCAATATTCGGCAGGCTGTTTTTTTCGCTTAAGCCAGCTTTTGAGGCCAGCTCTTGTATATTAAAGGTAGATACAAGATTGGTGACGATACCGCGCACCACTTTTGCAATGATGTAGCCAACGACAAACACCACGCCAGCAATGATGATGTTAGGGATAAAGCTAAAGATTTTATCAACCATGTTGGTCAATGGCGCAAACAAACCATCAAGCTCTAATTGACCGAGTACCATGGTCAATACCACCAATAAGATGAACCAATAAACCATATCGGCTATCGTGCTGCTCATGGGTTTTACGCCTGCTTGTGCGCTTAGGCGCTCATCCATCGAGGTTTTAGCAAGGGCGGCATTGATAGCGGTACGTGCCACAGTGGCGATGACCCAACCGATCACCCCAACAGCGATAGCGCCGATCAGATTAGGGATAAAGGCCAGCACTTGATTGACCATATTGGCAAACGGCGTCGAAATGGAGTTCAGATTCAATTGGTTCAACGCTCCAGAAATGGCGATGATAAAGATAAACCAAAATACGATTTTAGAGATGATGCCTTCTAAATCGTAGGTTTTGCCGGTTGAAGAATTTATGCGTTGGTTGAGATTCACCTTAGACAATACATTGCGAACCAAAGCCGCGATACCCAGTGCGACAAGCCAACCAATAATAAATATCAAAATAGCCCCAATGATGGAACCAATAGGCCCACCCAGATAACCGTTAAAAGACGCATACATTGGATTCATCTTATCCTCCTTTAATCATCATATAAAAGCCGCCAAACGATAGGCTAGGTACTGCTATCAGCGAGCGAAACCAACATAGATGGTTATGATAAATAGTTTTTTTAAGTCAGTTATGCGGCGATATTATAATTTTTAAGTGTAAAAATTCATCGAAAAAACATCGGCTTATCTTGTACCAGCTGCTGTACTACCAATGTCGTATCATCCATGCTAAAGAGTTACACTCGGTTACTTATCACCTCAACTCATTCAGCTTAGCTGATGTATTAGGGGATTTAAAGATAGAAAGCTTAACGTGTTACTGTATTTGTGTGATAACTTGTTATCGTGACAGGAAAATATTAACACAGACTGTACATTCGCCCGATAATTTTTTGCCAAACATGGCTCCTAAAACCAAGATTTGCTATCATAGGAACATGTGACATCTTGCCACTATTCTTACAATTTGAGAGTACTTTATGAAAAAAATCACTACCTTAAGCGTTGGTGCACTTGCTAGCGCTATGTTGTTAGTTACAGGCTGTAGCACCAATAACGGCAATCAAGAAACCGCGGCGCAAAGCATCTCGATCACTGAGCAAAGCTCGGCGAACGAAAAAGTAGGCTATAGCTTGGGTTATATGATGGCCGAAGGTAATAAAGAAGCGGTCGGTGATCTAAATCTTGATACTTTTGAGCAAGGCTTTCGCGATGGCTATGAAGGCAACGACTCAGCACTGACCCAAGAGCAGATGCAACAAGTCTTGATGGATTATCAAAAAGAGCAAGAAGAAAAGTTTGTTAAAGACATGGAAGCCAAAGCCACAGAAAACAAAGCGGCAGGCGAAGCCTTTTTAGCAGAAAACGCTAAGAAAGAAGGCGTAAAAGAAACCTCTTCTGGTCTGCAGTACAAGGTCATCAAAGCAGGTACAGGCAAATCACCAAAAGCCACTGACGTGGTCGAAGTCAATTACGAAGGTAAGCTGATCGACGGTACAGTATTTGATAGCTCATACGAGCGCGGCGAGCCAATTGAGTTCCCGCTCAATCAAGTCATCGCGGGCTGGACAGAAGGTCTGCAGCTGATGAAAGAGGGCGGCAAATACGAGTTTTATATCCCATCAGACATCGCGTATGGTGAAGCGGGTAACGCGGGTATCGAGCCAAACAGCACGCTTATCTTTACGGTTGAGCTATTAAACGTAAAATAATGCATTAGGAGCATTCATTGCTTTTAGTGTTATGTTTGACATCGATAGGCTGATACCTGTGCGAGATTGTCTCTAGCAGGTGTCATTTATAATGCATTACTTATAAAGTGCCATTTGTAAAGCGACATTGATAAAGTATAGTCAGCTCGCTATAAAAAACTGTCCTATCGCTTTTTAGTATTGATAAAAAAGCCCTCGTTTATAAATGAGGGCTTTTTTGGTTTGGCGCGGCAGTTGACTAAAGCCTGCCTAGATTAATTATAAGGTTTTTTGAAAGACCTTAGAGTTACGACCATTGTTGTACTTTTCGCGGCGCGCAGCGGGCAGAGCGCTGGCATCGACTTCGGCAAAACCGTGCTCGACAAACCAATGGGCGGTGCGAGTCGTCAAGACAAAGAGCTTGTGTAGGCCATGGCTGCGTGCTTGCTGCTCGATAAACGCCAGCAAATCATTGCCGCGGCTACCGTTACGGTATTCGGCATGGACGGCGACGCAAGCGACCTCTGCTGAGTCGTCATCGAGTGGGTATAAAGCGGCGCAGCCTAAAATCATGCCATCACGCTCGATGACGCTGTAGTTGTCGATTTCTTGCTCGAGGCGCTCACGCGAGCGAGCCACCAAGATGCCTTGCTCCTCAAGTGGCGTCAAAAGCTCGAGCAGGCCGACCACATCATCGATGTTGGCGTGGCGGATTTCTTCGTAAGGGTCGTGGCTGATTAGGGTGCCAGAGCCATCACGGGTGAACAGCTCTTCGAGGAGTGCGCCGTTTTTGGCGTATGAGATGATGTGCGTGCGATGGACACCTTGACGGCAAGCCACACTGGCGCAGTGTAAGAAATAATTGATCTCACAGTTTAGGTCACGGTCGCGTAAGAAGCGATCGACTTCGTTTGGAATCATCTCGCGTAGCAAGCGATCATTGTCATTGATGCCGGCTTCTTCTCCTAAGAAAATAAGCTTATCGGCACCCAAGCTCACTGCGGTGCTAAGAGACACGTCTTCGGCGAGCAAATTAAACACTTCGCCTGTCGCTGAGTAGCCCATCGAGCCCAATATCACGATATGGTCGTGGAGCAGATTGTTTTTGATGGCTTCGACGTCGATCGAGCGTACTTCGCCTGTCATTTGGTAGTCGACGCCATCACGGACGCCATAAGGCCGCGCTGTGACAAAGTTGCCAGAAATCGCATCGATACGAGAGCCGTACATGGGCGAGTTAGCCAAGCCCATCGATAGTTGCGCTTCGATCTGTAGGCGGATGGCACCGACCGCCTGTAAGATGGCAGGCATCGCTTCTCGCGGCGTGACACGAATATCTTGATGCAGGGGCGAGGTGATGGCAGCGTCTTTTAAGTTTTTTTCGATTTGTGGCCTAGATCCATGCACCAGCACCAGCTTGATACCTAAGCTATGGAGTAAGGCAAAGTCATGGATTAGAGTGCTAAAATTTGGATGGTTGACCGCTTCACCACCAAACATAATCACGAACGTTTTGCCGCGATGCGTATTGATGTAAGGGGCTGAGTTGCGAAACCAATGAACATATTCAGGATTGATCTGTGGCATGGCGCTAGTAGTCATAATAGGGGCAGTTGTGGTTAGAATAAAAAAGGCGCGGCAAACAAGCCGATCGCTAAAGAATTACCATAGCAAAAAACGCCGTTATGAGCTATCTTTTATTTCAGTGGTGTTTATCATTTTCAGAGCTGATGCACTATATACACAACCGCAACACGGGGCTTATGTACACCCATAGGGTTTTTGCTATGCTAAACGCTATTGCTTTACAGACCGCGAACGAAGATAATCAAGAAAAATAAATGCCGCCTTTGGCATGCAACTATAGTAGATTCAATTTAAAAATGTTATAGCGCTACTGATATAAATTTCCTTGCGTGCTGTATACACAGAGGCTGCGAAAAATTCATCCCAGTAGCGCTTTGGAGCTTATGACAGTTTTGTTTTGAACTGACTATATACTGCCCAATGCCGGAGAGCCACGCGCGCATCAATAGATGAGCGAGCGTCATACCGATAGTGAAGCGGTAGCGCGGCGTTTTATCGATATATCAACGAGGGATAATAAACACCATGAAAAAAACCAATCACTTTGCCAGTCCATTTAGCGCATGGAGCGGACATCGCTTATTTCACGTTGTTGCTGGTACGCTTATCGGCGCAATGGTCGTCACGCAAGCCTCTGCCATGTTGCCAACGCCAGAGCAGACGGTAGACGCTTCAGCTGCGGTACAAACGAGTACTAGCAACGCCGGTAACTCAAGCGCTCAAGCAGTCACTAGTAAAATCACCGCCTCTTTGGTCAGTGTCGATGCCAATGGCGAAGAAGTGCTGGTACCAGTCAATGCCAACACCCGCCTGCAGTCAGGCAACGTGCTGGAGTATCAAGGGTACTTTACCAATACCAACGCTGACCGCGTGCGTAAGATGACCGTGACCATGACCATACCTGAGCAGGTCGAGCTGTTGCGTACAGTAGCACCTGATTTTCCATACGGCAGCGTCGATGGTAACACCTTTGCTCGCATGCCGCTGCGTACTCGCGTAGACAATCAGCTGGTCGATGTCGATCTCAAGCATTACAAAGCCGTACGCTGGGATTTGCAGGGCGTCGGTCTCAATGACACCGTGGCAGTAAAATACCGCGCACGCGTCAAGTAGCCTCGTAGCCGGCGATGATGATATGACTGCTCGTTAAGTCATGGCATCACATTATTTATATAGTCATTTTTATAGTGTATTAACTATAGATAAATGAAAAAAAAGCACTGCAATGTATCAATTGTGGTGCTTTTATCGTATTAGGCACCTTTGCAGCACGTGCGCACGACACGCCCTAGTCCGTTCAAAATAAAGTGGTTATCTGTTTAAGCACGCGACTGAATCGAAGGCACGCAGTACGCAAGTAAAGTTTATACCAGTAGCGCTATGTCATTGTTAGAGGGGATCGACTGCTAGATACCGTGTTATCAAATCGCTTGGCATAATCGATAGTGTTGTCAGTTATAATAAAATCAGCCAGTGATTTATAGTGTGATGATAATACTTGCTTTTGTCGATGGAAATAAAAAATTGTTAGGATCTTCGATGACCACATCCGCCAATCAGTCCCTCAGTCATTTTACCGCACCTGCACGGCCAGCAGGCGAAGTCTCGCCATTAGATATGCCAGTGACAGCGCTGGCGGGTGTTGGGACAAAGGTCGCTGCGCAGTTGGCGCAGTTGAATATCAAGCGGATATTTGATCTGCTGCTCCACCTGCCGCGTGATTATGAAGATCGTAGCCGCTTGGTGGCCATCGCTGATGTGGAGCACGGGCAAGCAGCGTTGATTACGGGACGTGTGGTGCATGTCGATACCAAACGAAATGGCATGACCGTCATTGTCGATGACGAGACGGGCACGATTTCTCTGCGATTTTTTAAGGTCTATCGTGGTCTTGCTCAGACCATGAATGTAGGTACGCGGCTGCAACTGTTTGGTGAAGTCAAAGTCAGCCGCTATGGCAAGCAGATGCACCATCCTGAATATCAGGTGCTAACTGATAGTACTGCCATCACCAATACCGGCCTGCAACCCATTTATCCTACTGTCAAAGGCATGCATCAAAACAAATTGCGCACCTTGATTAAGCTGGCACTCCAGACGGTGCGCAGCCAAGGTCTGCCGATGACGCTATTTACGCCAGCGGATTTTGCGGTGGTGGCAGATTTGCCGTTGGTGCCTTTTGTGCCAAAACCAGCAGTGACCGCAGATCTGGACTATCCAGACGATATATTTTCAACGCTTGCGCGGCGTGTGCCAGATCATACTCTAGCTCATGGTGCCGATGAGTCCAGCAGCGCTGCTAGTACGGCCAATAATAATGTTTATAACTTGACGATATTTGAAGCATTGGTCCTGCTGCATACCCCGCCCACTTATACCGATGCCAGACAGCAATATCAGCTGCTGACTCAGCTCAGCGCTCGTAGCCACGCGGCGTGTCAGCGCCTTATCATTGAGGAGCTGACCGCCCATCAGTTAAGCTTGCTATATCGTCGCCAGCAGTTGCATCAGTACAAAGCGCCTAAATGTGCTGCTCACAGCCCTTTGGCTGACAAGCTGTTTGCCGCGTTGCCGTTTGATTTGACCGGTGCGCAGCGGCGCGTGCTCACAGACATTACCACAGATATGGCAACGTCGATTCCCATGCTCAGACTGGTGCAGGGCGATGTGGGCGCTGGCAAGACATTGGTTGCTGCAGGCGCGGCGGGCTATGCGCTCGATAGTGGCTGGCAGGTGGCAGTCATGGCACCGACCGAGATTTTAGCAGAGCAGCATCTGTTAAATTTTAAACAGTGGTTTGAGCCATTAGGCATCGGTGTGGGCTGGCTGGCGGGCAAGCAAACCGCCAAGCAGCGCCGCGAAGCGCTAGAGGCAGTAAGTGAAAACACCGTGCAAGTGGTGGTCGGTACTCATGCGCTGTTTCAGGAGCAAGTGCAATTTGCCAAATTGGGCTTGGTCATTATCGATGAGCAGCATCGTTTCGGCGTCGAGCAGCGCATGGCGCTCACTAATAAAGGCGTGGAAGGCAGTACGCCGCATCAGCTGATCATGACCGCGACTCCTATTCCGCGTACGCTGGCTATGAGTGTCTATGGTGATATGGATACCTCTATTATTGATGAGCTGCCACCCGGGCGTACGCCCATAACCACCGTGACGATTGACCGTAATCGCCGTGATGAAGTGATTGAGCGTATTGCAGTGAACTGTGCTGCAGGGAGGCAGGCGTATTGGGTATGCTCGTTGGTAGAGGAGTCGAGCGTGCTTGATGCGCAAGCGGCAGAAGCGACGTTTGAGGATTTAAATGCACGCTTAGATATTCGTATCGGGCTGGTGCATGGCAAAATGAAACCTGCTGATAAGCAAGCCATCATGCAGGAGTTTAAAGCAGGCAATCTTGATTTATTGATTGCCACCACTGTCATCGAAGTCGGCGTCGATGTGCCCAACGCCTCGCTGATGGTCATCGAAAATGCCGAACGTCTGGGGCTATCGCAGCTGCATCAGTTGCGCGGCCGCGTTGGACGTGGCTCAACCAAGAGTTTCTGCGTCCTACTGTATCAAAAGCCTTTATCAGAGACGGGCACTGAGCGGCTAAATGTGCTGCGAGATAGCACCGATGGTTTTGTCATTGCCCAAAAAGACTTGGAGCTGCGCGGACCAGGCGAGCTGCTGGGCAAACGACAAACAGGCAATGTCGGCTATTATTTGGCTGATTTGATTCGCGATGAGCAGTTATTTGCTATTGCGCAGCGCTTGGCCAAGCATCTGATTGCAGATCCTGCGCGCAAAGCAGATGTCAGTCAGCTGATACATCGCTGGATGCCGGAAGCCAGCCGTTATACCAATGCTTGAGCTGCTTGAGTCGCCTGAAGCGTTTTAAACTGAGGACTTTACAGCTGAAAGCTTTAAAACAGCGGGTAATAAGAGAATAACAAAATTATATTATTCTTAATGGTTTTATAAATTACTATACTAAAAAACAGTAGGTTATGAGTAAATAGCGCAATCATCATTGCTCGCCCTGTTTTATCTTATGATGGCTTGTATTGATAGAGACTACCCATGAATGATTCTGACAAGACGCACCCAAAACCCGTAAACGAGACAGAGCTACCGCCGTACCGTCAACCCAGTACGCCCGCAACCGTTTCAGCAAAACCGCCTTTATGGCTGTGGCCGGTACTGGTGGTGGTACTGGTATTAGGTGTCTTGTTGGGGAGATATTGGGGCGCTGATAAAACGGCGGCGACGGATACTCCCACTACGCCTAACGCGTCAAGCAATAAGGTAGGGGATAAGGCGGCCAGTGACGCGCAGGCGGTGCTATCGGTTGAGACAGTAACGCCCAGCCAAGATACGATTGGCAATACCTTGAGCGCCGACGGTACGATTAGTGCCAAAGATACGGCCAATGTCAGTGCCAAAGTCAATGGCGTGGCTGTCGAGCGCGTCTTGGTGGAGGAGGGCAATCGCGTCAAAGCAGGCCAAGTGCTGGCGGTGTTTGATACCGATGCGATGGAGCAGCAGGTGTTGCAAGCCGAAGCCGACGTGGCCGAAGCCGAAGCCACCCTTGCCAATGCCAGTGCCGATGCTGCACGGGTCTTACCCTTGATAGACATCGATGCCATTAGTAGGCAAGAAGCCGATCGCTATCGCACCTCTGAGGTGCGTGCTAGAGCGTCTTTGCAGGCGGCAAAAGCGCGGCTCAACAGTCAGCGTTTGACCTTGGATAACGCTAAGGTCGTCGCGCCAGTCAGCGGCGTCATCAGTGACAAAATGGTGGAGGTCGGCATGGTCGCAGGCGGCGAACCACTATTTACCATCATAAAAGGCGGGGTATTAGAGTGGCGCGCAGATATCGATCCAAAGCTTGTTGGGGAAGTCAGTGTTGGCACGCCTGTGCGTGTCAGCCTACCAGATGGCGACTCCGTGATGGGGAAGGTCAGTCGCATCGCGCCGACAGCGGACAACAATCGCCAAATCACTATCTATGCTAGCCTAGCGGCCAACGCAAAAGTACGCGCTGGCATGTATCAAACGGGCGAGTTTTTATTGGGTAGCAGCAACACCCAAACCATTCCTAACAGTGCGGTGGTCAGCAATGATGGCTATGACTATGTGATGATGGTCACACAAATCCGCACCGACCACGCAGCGCAAAAAACGGGCCGTATCAAGCAGCAGCGTGTGAGTTTGGGTGAGCGTCTCGGCGATAGTGTGGCGGTCACAGAGCCATTGCCGAGCGACAGTCAAATCGTCAAGCAAGGCGGTAGTTTTTTAAACGATGGCGACTTGGTGCGCATCGTCGATGGTTTGAATCAATCCAATAATAACGCTGATACAGCTTCGCAGGCGCGCTCATGAGCCTAAATGTATCTGCTTATTCGATTAAAAATCCGTTGGTTGCTATTTTGCTGTTTGTACTGCTGACGTTGGGCGGTATTTATGGCTTTATGCAAATGAAGGTGCAGCAGTTCCCTGACATTGATTTGCCTGCCGTGGTGGTGACCGTCACCCTGCCTGGCGCGGCACCTACCCAGCTCGAAAACGACATTGCCAAAAAAGTCGAAAATAAGCTGACCAGTATCGAAGGTGTCAAGCATATTCGCACCACCTTGCAAACCGGCGCTGCCACCATGGTCACTGAGTTTGTCCTAGAAAAAGACATCCAAGAAGCGGTCGATGATGTGCGCTCAGCCGTCGGTGAGGTGCGAGGGGACCTGCCAGCCGCGGCCAATGATCCGATTATTACTAAGGTCTCAACCGCAGGGTTTCCGGTGGTGACTTATTCTGTCGCTGCAGAAAATATGAATGTGGCAGATCTGTCTTGGTTCGTTGATGATACGGTCACCAAGCGTTTATCTGATATCCCTGGTGTCAGTACCGTTAGCCGTATCGGTGGCCTGCAGCGTGAGATCACCGTAGCAGCGGACCCGATTGCGCTCAGTGGTTTAAAGTTTCCTATCTCTCAGCTATCGCAGCAAATCGCTGGGATTCAGCAGGACAGCTCAGGTGGTGAAGCCGAGGTCGGTAAAACCACGCAAACCATTCGCGTGCTTGGGGCGGTCGAGCGCGCAAGCGACTTAAACGACCTACAAGTGGCCGTGCCGACAGGTGGCACGCAAGCGCTTGGACGTATGGCGCAAATCACCGATGGTGCTGCTGACCCAAGTTCGATTGCTAAGCTCGATGGGCAGACGGTGGTGGCGTTTAACATCACCCGCTCGCGCGGTGCCAGTGAGGTCGAGGTCATGGAGCGCGTCGATGCCGAGCTTGCCAAACTGGCGGCCGATACGGGTAATATCAGTATCGAAAAAGTCTATGATCGAGCCACCCCTATCGCCGAGGATTATCAAGCATCACTGCGTATGCTGATAGAAGGCGGGTTATTGGCCGTCGTGGTGGTGTTTTTATTTTTGCGCAATATCCGTGCGACCATTGTCGCAGCTGTGGCGTTGCCATTGTCCGTTATTCCTACCTTTTTGGGCATGTATCTGTTTGGCTTTAGTCTCAATATTATTTCCTTATTGGCATTGTCATTGGTGATTGGGGTGTTGGTCGATGATGCCATCGTAGAGGTCGAAAACATCATTCGTCATCTGCGTATGGGCAAAACGCCTTATGAGGCGGCGATGGAAGCGGCTGATGAGATTGGTCTGGCAGTCGTTGCTACTACCTTTACCTTGATTGCTGTGTTTTTGCCGACGGCCTTTATGGGCGGTATTGTTGGGCAGTTCTTCCGTCAGTTTGGCTGGACAGCGGCTTTGTCGATATTTGCGTCCTTGATGGTAGCGCGACTGATCACGCCGATGATGGCAGCTTACGTACTGCGGCCAGAAAAAAATCGCGTGGAAAAACAAAGCGCGCTGATGGATTGGTATCTTAAGATTGTTTCATGGACCTTACGACAACGCTGGATCACCATCGGCGCAACTTTGGTGCTGTTTGTCGCTTCATTGATGCTGGTGAAGTTGCTACCGACCTCCTTTATTCCTGACAATGATATCGATCAGACGCGTGTTGAGATTGAGCTGACGCCAGATGTGGCGCTCGAAGATACCGAGCGCGTGGCAGCGATGGCCAGTGAGCGTATCTTGGCTATGCCCGAAGTGACCAATATCTTTACCTCAGTAGGGGAGGCGCAAGCTGCTATGGAGCCCAGCTCTGGCGGCAAAGCTGAAAATATCGCAGGGCTAGATATCGTCCTTGCGCCACGAGCAGAGCGTATCTCTAAGCAAGAGATTGAGCGTAAAATCAGTCATCTGCTCGCGGAGGTACCTGGCGCACGCTTTACCGTTGGTCTATCGAGCGGCGGCGAGACGGGCTATAACTTTTCTTTGACCAGTACCAATCCAGAGGTGCTAGAGCAGACCGCCCAGCAGATTATGACTGAAATCCGAGCGCTGCCCAGCGCCGGCGCAGTGACCAGTGACCGTAGCCTGCCGAGGCAAGAGCTTACGGTCATGCCTGACAGACTGGCGATGGCAGATAAAGGCGTCACCACGCAAGATATCGCCACCACGCTACGAGTGGCAACGGTCGGCGACTATGAGCAGCGCTTATCTAAGCTTAATCTCGATACACGGCAGATTCCTATTGTGGTGCGACTACCTGATGTCGCCAAACAAAACGTCAGCCAATTAGAAGGCCTATACGTGCCAAGCGCGCTGCCTGCAGGACAAGGGGTACGCGTGGGCGAGGTGGCCGATCTAAACTTTGGGACAGGCCCGGCCCAGATCAACCGGCTCGATCGTGAGCGCGCCATTAGTATTACTGTGCAGCCTTCTGATGGCGAGCTTGGCGACTTGGTGCAGGCGGTCAAGTCGGTACCAGCGATGCAGACGCTGCCGCCATCGATTACCATCATTGACCAAGGTCAGGCAGAAAACATGGCAGAGCTGTTTAGTGGTTTTGTCATTGCCATGTCGGTCGGTGTGGTCTGTATTTTGGGCGTGCTGATCTTATTATTCGGCCGTATATTGCAGCCCTTTACCATCCTGATGGCGTTGCCGCTTTCGATTGGCGGTGCGTTTGTCGGCTTGGTCATTACCAATAGTAGCCTGTCGATGCCATCGATGATTGGCTTTATTATGCTCATGGGTATCGCCACCAAAAACTCTATCTTATTGGTGGATTATGCCTTGATCGCTCAGCGCCGCGGCTTGGCTCGTTTTGATGCCATCATTGATGCTTGTCGCAAGCGTGCGCGCCCGATTATCATGACGACCATCGCCATGGGCGCAGGGATGCTGCCTTTGGTATTTGGGTGGGGCGATGCCGATCCGACGTTCCGTCGCCCGATGGCCGCAGCTGTGTTGGGCGGCCTTGTCACCTCGACACTACTGAGCTTGGTAGTGATTCCGGTGGTATATACATTGATGGATGATCTATCGGGATGGTTTGCCAAATGGTTGACGCCGAGTGGCAAGCCGCAGTCGAGCACTGATAAGCACACTTAAATAAGGGTTTTTTTGGAGTTGCTTGGCGTCGGTGCTACAGGCTTGGTTGCTGATGTTAAGACGAAACTGTTTGCATTAGTAGCGCCTTAATATCATGATGAACGCTGACCTTATCACCATAAAGAAATGATGGATCAACCAACTTGGTAAAGGAGTGCTGCCATGAATCAGATACGTTTTTCATTTGCAACTAGGATTAATAAGCTCAAACAAAGCTATAGAACTATGGTAGCTTTAACTTGTGCTTATCTGCTGTAGTTGAAACTATGAGTGTTCAACACGCCCTAATTAAAATATGAGTAAACGTATAGTTTTTTGCTACTTAGATGGTACTCATGGATAAAACACTATTTTACTGTCAAATGATATACGTGTAAATTTGATAATAAAATAGATGTTTACTGCTTTATAATCTAGCTAAGATAGCAGGGATATCTAAAATATTGAATTTAAAATGGTAATAAATTTCTTCTTTACGAAAAAAACATACATAGGTCGATAAAAGTGTTGAATTTGCGTAAGTTTTACTTTATTGTAGCGCTATAAATTTTACTGAAAGTGATGATGTTACGACGTCATATGTCTATTGTTACACTATAGAATTTTACGTTGACATGAATCATACGGTTTGGTAATCTGAGCGTCAAGCTCTTCGCTTCCTACGTGCTGTAGTCAATAGCGAAATACACTGTACTGTCTATACATAAGTAGTTCTTACATCTATATGAGGAAATAAAGACCCCACTCTCAACTTGAAATAAGCAAATCAAACTGAAGAGGCGGGTTACCAAGTTTTTTATTGAGTACAAAGCACAGATTATGCGACAGAATCTTACGAATCAATCGATGAGACAAATGCCATAAA
>NZ_CAJHBJ010000039.1:0-18999 GCF_904846595.1 Psychrobacter sp. HII-4
GCTAAAATTGCCCCATACTGCGTTACAAATCTCGCTAAGGCATCTGCATTATCGTCGCTTTGTGCCTTGTCTGGAACAATTTTAGCGATCAGCAGTGCCTATTTGCGAATGTTCAACACGCCCTAGTATTTTCTATATCAATTTTATAAATTCTCTATAGAAGCCAAGTCTTGTCCATTTTATTTTGTGATATTGTTATAATGGTTTTGATATTCACTTTTATTAAGGCGCGGTTTAGCGTTTTATTTTCTTCTATTTCTGCAGGTATCTGCCCGTGTCCAACCATATCTCAACCGCTGTTACTCCATCCAATCATTCAGAGCCTGCGGCCACCGCTGACGAGCCGGCGACGCCAGTCAATACCGGTGCAGAGTCAGTAGACCTGCCGCCTGAGCCTGACATCGATGCTTTATTAGATATCGCTGAAGACGCCGATGTAACATGGGTACGCGAGCAAGAGGGTTTGGCTGACGTGATAGAGGCGTTGGCGACGTGCGGGCGCGTGGCGTTAGATACAGAATTTATCAAGCGCGATACCTACTATCCGCGTTTGGCTTTGGTGCAGCTCAACACAGGCGATCATATCTATCTATTAGACGCACCGCGACTACAATTGGACGATTTTTGGCAAGCCTTGACAGAGGTAGACGTAGCGATTTGGCATGCTTGCGGCGAAGATTTGGGTATTTTTTATCTGTTGTCTGGCTGTCCGCCTCTCACCAACATCTTTGATACGCAAATTGCACTGTCATATTTGACGGGTCAATTACAAATGGGTTATCAGCAAGCGCTTGATGACCAGTTAGACATGCATATCGATAAAGAACAAAGCCAGTCTGACTGGCTACAGCGTCCGCTATCAGATGAGCAAGAGCAGTATGCGATTGATGACGTGCGGTTTTTGCCTGCGCTTTATTTAAGTCTTGAATACGAGCTAAAAAAGCAAGGTCTCTTTGACTATGTGTGGGAGGATTGTCAGCTATATGCCCGTGACCTCTATGACACGCAGCACATGGCCGATGATGAGATGTATCTTAGCATGGCGGATTATCGTTATACCTCTGAGCAGATGGCGATACTGCAAGCAGTGGCAACATGGCGTGAGGAGCTGGCACGGGCGACCAATCAGCCACGTACCTTTGTCATAAAAAAACAAGCGGTGCGTGAAATTGTCACCGAAAAACCCAGCAACATGCGCGAGCTTGCGCACAAAACCACCATGCACCGCAGCATGCTACGCCTCTATGGTGAGGAGTTGCTCAAAGTGATTAAGGAAGCCAAAAACCTGCATCCTGCTGAGCATCCTGCCTGCTTGCTACCACCATATCGCTCCAAAAACAAAGTCCTATCAAAAGCGGTGCAGCAAGCGATCGATACGCACGCAGAAAAAATCGGTGTGCCTGCCAATGTCTTGATGCGCAAAAAATGGCTGGCGCAGCTCTATGAAATCATTGCCTTTGATAAAGACCTCACCGAGCTGCCAGAAGGGCTGCAAGGCTGGCGTCATAAATGGGTGATACAAACCTTGATACCGGTGATTAAAGGGCATAAAACCGAGCTACAGCAAGGGATGGGTATAAAAGCTTAAGACAGTCTTATCTATGAGGTTTGGTTGGTCTTAGTGTTTTTAATGTCGAGCATTTTTAGCGTTTAAACTGTCCATGTCGTAAAAAATATTGGGTCTGCTCGGCGACCGCTTTGTCGACCAGCATTCCTGTGTGCGAGACTGGTAGGACTATGTGATCCGCCGCCGCATCGATTTTGGTCTCTGAGACATATACCGTACCATCGTGTAGTAGATGTTCTGCTGATGGTATGTTGTCTGTCTGATGCAGTTTGCGATTATGATACTGTAAAAACAACTGCCCTAAGCCATAAGGACGATTACCGGCAATCACGCCTAAGGTAATATGCTCCGGTACGGGCGCGACCGTGCCATCTAGTGCATCGACGTACGAACGCCCCACCACCGCTGGGGTCAAGCGCCAAATATAGTCAGCACAAACACTACCCACATGCGGCGTACCAAGTGTCACGCAGCGTCCAATTTGCCACTTGGGATACTGAGTGACGAAATCACGAATAATCAAACCGCCCAGACTGTGACCGACCAGATCGATTGGCTGGTCAGGATGGTGGTTTTCTTCTAGCCAGCGATTGAGCCGTGCGCTATTGGTTTTGATGCCATCACGCAGACTACGATAGCCAAATTGATGAGTATTAAAGCCAGCCGTTTGCAAACGTTTGGCTAATGGTCGCATGATCCAAGCGGTTTGATGCAGACCATGGATGAGAATGATGCGGTTTTTTTGGTGCATGCTGACTTCCATTAAAAATGACATCTATTAAAAACGGGTGGTTAACAACTTGATGATATGAATAGTATAGCGCTAAATGTCTCAAGCCAAATAAAAACCTCCAAATCAGCTACTGACTTGGAGGTTTATTGTTATAGCCATTATTTATTCGTTTTTAAAACTATATTTTAACACTACATATAGTTTTCGATGCTTGGGCAAGAGCACATAAGGTTCTTATCGCCATAAGCGTCATCGACACGTGCCACACTTGGCCAGAACTTATGAGCGCGGATGTACGGCAGTGGGAATGCAGCGGTATCACGGCTATATGGATGCGACCATTCTTCACTGGTAATCATCGCCGCGGTGTGCGGCGCATTGACCAATGGATTGTCTTCTAATGTCCAACCATCTTCGCCAGCTTTGGCCTTCATAGCCTCGGCTTTGATAGATTTAAGTGCACTGATAAAGCGGTCCAATTCCTCGACAGACTCAGACTCAGTTGGCTCAATCATCAACGTACCCGCAACTGGGAAACTCATGGTTGGTGAATGGAAACCATAATCCATCAAGCGCTTGGCGATATCGCTCTCAGTGATGCCAGTTTCTTCCTTCAATGGGCGAATATCGATGATACACTCGTGCGCAACGCGGCCGTTTTTGCCCGTATAAAGAACAGGGTAGTGGTCTTGTAGCTGAGTGGCGACATAGTTGGCATTTAAGAGCGCAAGCTCCGTGGCTTTTAGCAGACCATCGCGGCCCATCATGGTGATATACATCCAAGAGATGGGTAAGATACTCGCTGAGCCATAAGGCGCTGCCGATACCGCTGAGCAGTCTTTTTGCGCATTATGCACAGGGCTTAGCGTATGGTTGGCCATAAAGGGGGCCAAGTGCGCCTTCATGCCGATAGGGCCCATGCCAGGACCGCCGCCGCCATGCGGGATACAGAAAGTTTTATGCAAGTTCATATGTAGTACGTCAGCACCGACATCAGCAGGCTGCATCATGCCGACCTGTGCGTTCATGTTGGCGCCATCCATATAGACCTGACCGCCATGCTTATGAATCAAGTCACAGATATGACGAATGCCTTCTTCAAACACCCCGTGCGTCGATGGATAAGTAATCATCAACGCACCTAGGCTTGCGCTATGCTCTTCACATTTTGCCGTCAAGTCCTCAATATCTACGTTACCGTTTTCGTCAGTTTTGACGACGACGACTTTCATGCCCATCATCATGGCCGTTGCAGGGTTGGTGCCGTGCGCCGACTGCGGGATCAGACACACATCACGCTCTGTTTCGCCCAATGATTCATGATAGCGACGAATGGCAAGTAGGCCTGCGTATTCACCAGAAGCGCCTGAGTTTGGTTGCATCGATACATCGTCAAAGCCGGTGATGGCTTTTAGCTGATCTTGTAAGCTATCGATCATGGCGATATAGCCGGTGACTTGGCTGCGCGGTGCAAAGGGGTGCACGTTGGCAAATTCAGGCCAAGTAATCGGTAGCATCTCACTGGTGGCGTTTAGCTTCATGGTACAGCTGCCAAGTGAAATCATACTGCGGTTCATCGCCAAATCTTTGTCTTCTAGCGACTTTAGGTAGCGCAGCATTTCGTGCTCGGTGTGGTGCGAGTTAAATACCGGATGGGTCAGGATGTCATCAGTACGCAAGTGCGCGCTATCGAGTGACAAGCGGGCTTCTGCTGGCAAGTCATGCGCTTTACTGACAAACAACTGCGTTAGCGCCTTAAAGTCTTGCGCGTCGCTGGTTTCACTAAAGGCCACGCTCAGCTTGGTCGTACCTAGACGCCATAAGTTGTAGCCAATGTTTTCTGCGTTTTCAAAGATTTGGGTGGCCAGCTTTTCTGAGCCGCAATCGATAACCACGGTGTCAAAGAACTGCTCATGCACCACGGTTAGCTTGCTGTCAGCCGCAGATTTGATCACATCAGCAAAGGCAGTTGCAAACGCATGGATGCGAGTGGCGATACGTTTGACACCGCCTGGACCATGATAAACCGCGTACATACCTGCAAGGTTGGCGAGCAATACTTGTGAGGTACAGATGTTTGAGTTGGCTTTTTCGCGGCGGATATGCTGCTCACGTGTCTGCAGTGCCATACGTAGCGCGGTATTGCCTTGCGAATCTTTTGACACACCAATGATACGGCCAGGTGCTGAGCGCTTGGCTTTGTCAGAGAAAGCAAAATAGGCGGCGTGTGGACCACCAAAGCCCATTGGAATACCAAAGCGCTGGGTGCTACCAAGTGCCACATCTGCGCCCATATCGGCTGGTGACTTTAACAACACCAAGCTCATGATGTCGCTGACGACGCTGACGTAGGTTTTGTTTTTCTTAACCGCGGCGATGACGTCGGTTAAGTCTTTTACATCGCCCTCAACACCGACGTATTGGAAAATCGCGCCAAAGTAGTCGCCTGATTTGGCGGTTTCAAAATCACCGACGATGACCTCCCAACCGAAGTACTTGGCACGAGTGTTGATGACATCTAGGGTCTGCGGATAGATGCGCTCATCCACAAAAAACTGGTTTGATTTGCTTTTGCTCACGCGCTTTGACATCGCCATCGCTTCTGCCGCAGCCGTTGCTTCATCAAGTAGTGACGCGCCTGCCATCTCCAACCCTGTCAAGTCGATACATACTTGTTGGAAGTTAAGCAATGCTTCTAGGCGACCTTGAGCGATTTCTGCTTGATAAGGCGTATAAGCGGTGTACCAGCCTGGGTTTTCTAGCACGTTACGCTGAATGACTGCAGGCATACGTACTGGCGAGTAGCCTTGACCGATGTAGCTTTTGTTTACCGTGATGTCGTCTGCCATGGTGCGTAGCTTGGCAAGTGCAGCATGCTCACTCATCGCGACTGGTAGATCAAGCGCTTTGTGCAAGCGCACAGGCTCAGGCACGGTATCGTTGATAAAGCTTGCCATATCTTGATAACCAACGGCGCTGAGCAAGTCAGCTTGTTTGGCATCGTTTGAGCCTAAATGACGATAGACAAATTCAGCTTCGTTAAATAATCCTTGGAAGGTATCAAACGTTGGGTTTTGAGAGATAGTCATGACATTCCTTGGTTAAGGGAGTGGTAAAGGAGATGGCTAAAATAACGGATATTAGTTATTAATATTAATAACTAATGACGGGTTTAGACATAATGAACAAATTGAGCTTGATCAAAGCGAAACTGGGTGTTGTAAATACCATTGTCAGCGCGCTCGCCTGCGCCAATCATCATGACGATATGGTGGTCGTCGCTTAAACCTAATAGTCGCTTCATCGCAGGCTCATCAAAGCCGCCCATCGGACAGCTGTCAAAGCCATGTGCACGTAGTGCCAGCATCAGGTTTTGGGCGGCAAGCGCGGTATTGTTGGTGGCCCAGTTTTTGGTGTCTTCAAAGGTATAGTAAGGCGACTTAATCGGTCCTTTGAGGCGTCTTGCGACCTGAGTTGCACCCCATTTGGCTGCAGAGACGATGTTGGCAGGGCCGCGCAAAAAGTCTAAAGTAACGACTTTGTTGTAGTAGTCTTTTACCTTTTTTGGGACAGGTTTATCAGGATATTCACGCAATATCTGTTGGGCGTGGTCTTGCCACACGTCAGTACGCGCCACCACTGCAATGAGACGCGCTGAGGTTTTTGCCGCGTTTTGGTTCATGCAGTTTTTTATCGCACGTTTGCGTGTGTCTGCATCATCGATGACATAAAACTCCCACGGCTGCAGATTGCTTGAGTTGGGCGCCAGCATGGCCAGACGCAGACAGTCTGCCAGTACGGCATCTGGTATCGGTGTGTCAGTGAAACGGCGCACCGAACGACGAGACTCCACGACGTCACAAAACGCCTGTAGTGTCGCTGTGCGATCGAGTGTGGCAGTGCCAGTTTTTTTGTCATTGTCAGGTGTCATAAGAGAGTCCATGCTGAGGATTGAGTGACCCACTTGCGCGTCATCAAAGCGGGGCTGGGGCTATAATCGCGAATCGCGTCCGCATCTAACAAGTAAGTCGTCGTGATAAATCAGATTATTACCAATCAGAACCAATCAGTTTGTTTAGGGCGTTGTCCTCAATTCAATCGATAGCCATCTAAATGGGCTAAAAATGGCTAAATCTGGCCAAACGGTGTCAAATAGCTGATTAATATCTCGATATTATCTGCGTTATTTTCTTTGTTTGACGGTGATTTATCTCATTTTTAACATGAGGACACACCCTAGCAGTCGTGTTTTTGCCGCTGTGTTTTTCAAAGCGGCTTAAAAACGGCCTAACAGTAGGATAAACAGATACCAGCTGCCGCCAGTAGCCGCCGTGTTGCTTATATAAATTTAAACAAAGACTGAGTAGATTACAGCTCGTTTTCGTACTCTTCAGCGGTCATCAATGCTTCGTAATCGGCGATATTGTCTGGTTTGATTTTAAAGAACCAGCCTTCGCCGTACGGGTCAGAGTTGATGATTTCTGGATCATCTTCTAGTGCTTCGTTGATCGCAACCACTTCACCTGAGATAGGCGCATAGACGTCAGAGGCTGCTTTTACAGACTCGACCACAGAGATTTCGTCGTCGACGGCGAGGATATCGCCAACGTCTGGCAATTCGACAAATACCACGTCGCCGAGTAGGTCTTGAGCATGGTCAGTGATACCAACAGTGATCGTACCGTCTTCTTCTAGACGCAGCCACTCGTGACTGGCGATGTATTTTAGTTCTGCTGGGATGTTGCTCATGGGGTCTCTCCTAAGTGAGGATGGTGAATAAAATAATGGATGTTAATGATAAAATTTATCAGGGATATCAGTCAAACTGCTGTTTGCCGTTACGGACAAAAGGGAGTTTTACGACGCGCACATCGACGAACTTGCCTTTGCCGCGCAGGTCGACCTGTACGCTATCTTCATCTGATAAGCTGGCAGGCACGCGTGCAATCGCGATCGAGTTTTTTAGGCTAGGGGAGAAGGTACCGCTGGTGATGATACCGGTTTGCTCATTGTCTGTGCCTTGGTTGATGGTCACGGTCATGCCCTCACGCAAGACACCGCGGGTGGTCAGTAGTAAGCCGACTTGTTTCATGGCGGTGTTGTCGTCTTTTGCTTGTTGACGCTTACTGACTAAGGCATCACGACCGACAAACTCACGCTCGTCTTTTAGCGCTAGCGTCCAGCCCATGTTGCACTCATACGGGCTGGTTTCTTCGTCCATGTCGTGACCGTAGAGGTTCATGCCCGCTTCCATACGCAAGGTATCACGCGCGCCGAGGCCAGCAGGCTTAATACCATTAGCTTTTAATAAGTCAAAGAACGCTGGCGCATCATCGCCATGCATGATGACTTCGACGCCATCCTCGCCTGTATAACCGGTACGAGCGACAAACCAATCTGTGCCTTCGATATCGGTCAAATCAGCGCCGACAAAAGGTTTTAGGCCTGCTAACACCTCAGCCCAGCTTGGTTTGGCTTGTGTAAGTTTTTCGACCGCATTGGGGCCTTGAACGGCAAGCATGGCAAGCTCTGGGCGCTCGGTGATGCTGATGTCAAAACCTGCTGCGACTTTGTGAAACTGTGCCATGTTTTTATCACGGGTGGCCGCGTTTGAGACGATACGATATTCGGTGGCGTCTTCATTCATTAGATAGACGATTAGGTCATCGATGATGCCGCCTTGCTCATTGAGCATCGGCGAGTACAGCGCTTTGCCAACGGTTTTTAGTTTGGCGACATCATTGGCTAGTAGCTTTTGTAGCCATGCTTTGGCATCTGTGCCTTTGATATCGGCGACGACCATGTGTGAGACGTCAAACATACCGGCATCGGTACGTACCGCTTCGTGCTCTTCGATTTGTGAGCCATAATGGATGGGCAGCTCCCAACCAGAAAAATCCACCAGCTTGCCATCGCTATCGACGTGAGACTGATAAAGGGGCGTGCGTTTGGGGGCTGCGGTGTTTGTGCTTGGAGTGCTGGTATTGTGAGTATCGGTCATAACAAATCCTTATGGAACATCAGCCGCATTTGATAATCAGTCATAACTTATCAAAGTAGCAGGGCAGAAGTGCATTATCATAGTGAGTAGCGATATTGCAGGGCGCAAGTATCGCAACCAAGGGTGGTACAAAAAATAGAGCAATCAGCCAAACAGACGCCAAACGTCGGTTTAAGCAAAAGCCCTATCTGTCCTGTCACCTGAGATTTTCAATACGGCACATCGTTGTGGTCTCTAAAGCCTTTGCTTTACTCTTGCCATCACGATGCTGTCGCATTTTCTCCCCTTCGGTGGGTAAGGCGTCGTCCGTCCTTACCGCTCTCCAGATTTGTTATGTCTTATGTTTGTAGGCCACGCGTTAGGTGTCGCCGCAAAACAATCATGACATGTGTTTTTCAGTCCTTTTACCTGAGCGATTGGCAGGGTGGATGCGCCTTCGGTGGTCTGTGGATAATGCTCAATAGGACATTACCACGATGGGCTGATACGTATCGTTGCCGGTCTTTTATTTCAATGACCTGATAGCAGATAGGTACGCCTACAGACTCTCTCCTGAAAAACGTTTTTATTATGAAAGGTTCACCGCGCTTTTACAAGCCATCTGCGCCATTAAAGTCGATAATTTTGGCAAAAAGTCTTTTTTGTCCCAGCGATTGTCAGTAGTAAGGCATGGTGGCAGCGTTATATCGGTGTTTGTCCTCTTGAGTGCGTTGTTAGTTTCTAGTCGGTTTACCATAGCAGAACGTAAAGCGACTACTGATGTTTGCCCGAAATATGCTAACCTATGGCGATAGATTTTGATAGGTTGTTTTTATGCATTGCGATATTTATAAGTTTCCCAAACATGATGATATGTACATCTACATTGCGCGTCCTGATTATCCAGATGATACCGATGAGATTAAAGACTGGCTGGGGGTGTTGCCCAAGGAGTTTCGTGCGGGGCTAGGGCGTAGTCAGTTTGTCATGCATCTGGATTTGTCCGCCACCTCGAAGCTGGCTCGCGTCGATAAAGAAGAGGTGCTGGCAAAGCTCCAAGCACAAGGGTACTTTGTGCAATTGCCGCCGCAAGATGTCATGCGCCGCCAAGCAGAGCTACGCGCCCGCGAAGCACAAGATAGTATTTATGACTGATGGCATTCAAAGCTAATGGCACTTAAGGCTAAAGGCATGCAAGACTCAGACGCGTGTCTTTGCCTTTATCGTGTCGATTGAGGACACATCCTAGGAAGTCGTGATAAACTGATCTTCTGTTAAGTGCAGATGTCTATTATATATTTTGTCATATTGAGGACACGCCCTAGTACGGCAAAACTTACCCACTACCAATAGACGCTGCTGGCGCTACTGGTGATAAACGCAGGTAATAAAACACGCATGGACTGGTTAAAAAACATATTGCATCGCTTACCGCTTGAGAGTATCAGTGATATCTTAGGAGAGATTGCTATTTGGTGGGGACAGCTGGTAAAAGATGTCCCACCCGCCGATTTGCCCATGTATGCCTATCTTGGGGGAACGGTGATCGTACTGATATTATGGCTGCTGGTGGCGCGCATGTTGCCGCGTCCACTCGGCGGTATGAGCTGGATGGTGTTGTTTGCCGTATTGCTCGCGCCCGGTACCGCGCTCGATGACCCTAGTGAGATTGCCCCTGCCAGTATCAGTGTGGTGTATGCGATTATGATGAAAGACTACACAAGTGCCATTGCCAATATGTTGCCCATTATGGTGGTGCTGGTGGTGGGCTTGTTTGTTGGGTTTGTCTGGCAGCTGATACGCGGTGCTTTTGAGTCGAGCCTAGACAAAGCGCGGAGCCGCACCGCCGCAGATACGCAGGCGACCATGCAGCTGACCAAAGGCAATTATCTGGCCGAAAACACTGATATAACTGAGCATGCGAAGGTTCATGATCACGCACCAGTAGCTGAGACTGACGAAACGCTGAATCTCAAAAAGCGCGGTGCCAAAAATGAGGGCATACTGTCTAAACAGGCCAATCCCAACGATACGATAGACAAAGGGTGAGGAGCTGGGCGTCAATAGCGGCATGGTTTAATTTGCTCAATGACTATAAGCTCGATAACTATAAACTTAATGACTATATAGTCGATACACTCTAAAAATATCATAGCGCTACTGGGATGAATTTTGCGCAGCCTCTGGGAACGCAGCACGCAAGTAAAATTTATACCAGTAGCGCGCTTAAATCCATAACAGTTTTATATTCAGCTAACTATAAAGTAACTGAAAAAAAGACACCATGTGTGTCTTTTTTTATGGCTAATCATTATGCACCATATTTAGGGCGTAAGAAGTGCTGATCGGAAGGATGACGAACGCATGAGTATTTTGGCAATCCATCAGCCTATGCTACTCTAATTTGTGAGTGCTATTTTATAAAATACTTTATTAATAACGATAACTGAGACTTTACTATGACGACCAAGATGGACAAGACCAACCATACCTTTACCGGCACACAAAGCTATATCGCCACCGATGATTTACAACTGGCAGTCAATGCAGCGATGACACTACAAAAACCGCTACTGATCAAAGGTGAGCCTGGCACTGGTAAAACACTGCTGGCCGAAGAGGTGGCGCAGAGTTTGGGGATGCCGCTGATTACTTGGCATATCAAGTCAACCACCAAAGCTGAGCAAGGGCTGTATGAGTATGATGCGGTCTCACGCTTGCGCGATTCGCAGCTCGGTGACGACAAGGTGTATGAGATTGGCAATTATATCAAACCCGGTAAGCTTTGGGAGGCTTTTACCAGTCAAGAGCGCAGTGTCCTATTGATTGATGAGATCGACAAAGCCGATATCGAGTTCCCCAATGACTTGCTGCATGAGCTTGATAAAATGTCGTTTTATGTTTATGAGACAGGCGAGACCATCACCGCCGAGCAGCGCCCAGTGGTGATTATCACCTCAAACAACGAAAAAGAGCTGCCCGACGCATTTTTGCGCCGCTGCTTTTTTCACTACATCGACTTCCCTGATGAGCACACCATGCGTCAAATCATTGAGGTGCATTTCCCCAATATCCAAGAAAAACTGGTCAATGATGCGCTGGATATCTTTTATAAGCTGCGCGGTATTCAAGGGCTTAAAAAACCACCATCAACGTCGGAATTGGTCGATTGGCTTACCTTATTGCTTGCCGATGATATGGCACAACAAGAGCTAGAAGAAAACTTGCGCGGTGAAAAATCGATCCCGCCGCTATATGGCGCGCTACTCAAAAACGAAGCGGATGTGAGCTTGTTGCAGCGTTTTGCCAACATGATGCGTCGTTAAAAGGAGCTCTATATTGTACTTTGATCAACAGTTTGATGCGTTTGTTTTAGAAAATAAAAACAATGATGAAGCATTAGCAAAGACGCTTGATGTACTGCTTTTCAGGAGTAGTACATCGAGTAAGTTTAACCGTATATCTGATAAGCTAGACGACTTTTGGCAGTCTCATTTTATAGACAATCTGACAGCGGAGCAGATGAGCAGTGAGAACTTCATTCTTGCTTTGAGTCAGTACGTTCGTTCAAAATCAATTGATAAAGAAATAGTGACCAAGTTGTTAGAACGCAATCCAAACAGTGTGGTCAAAGCAATACGACAGTCAGGGATTATTGCTCAATCTGACCATTGCTCTTGGTCAGTTTTGAGCGAAATAAACAGTCAAATTGATCTGTCAGAATTTAATGATTTTTTATGTACCGCCAAGTATATTCAGCTACAGTATCAAGAGCGTCTCAGTGCCTATAAAAATCTTAAAAACCAGCTGCAATTGGATCAGATTACAGCCATGATATTTAGTAGTTTATATGCTTGTGAATATTTGATACTGAATCCGAAAAGTATAGACAATCTTTATACCCAAATTCCTTATCAACATGGCATTGAAGAATACATACCAGTTGAGAATGTATGGAGAGCATTTAATCACATTATTACCAGTGCTAATATTCAAAAAAAAGAATTTACAGAAAAAACATTAGCATCAATTTTTAAAAATAATATGATGCCTTTTATATTAGGGCAGACACCGAACGACAAACTCATGAGTCGTTATGATGATTTTAAAAAAATGGTTGCTTGTCAGGTTGAGATTGATTTGTATCGTGATCAAGTCATAAATGCTTATTGTTTTGACTTAGAAGTAAATTACTATATACAGAATGAAAAAATAAAACTTGTGTACAGTAATAAAGAGACTGATAAATTTTCAGATAAACTATCTATTTTATCTAGTTATTGGTTATACAGAGCATTTAACTCTTTAGATAAAAATCCTTATCTAATTCGATTGGATAAAGGAGTCAATTATGAAGCTAACATAACAGCTTTGGCAAAAACGCAAGGTATTATTTTACAACTAGAAGAGATTTATGGCATTAATAAAGCTGAATTCGGCGAGCAGTATGATTTATCTGCTTTAATATTCACTATGCTAATGATTCAGGCACATTTTGAATATAACTTTGTTAAACCATTTAAAGACATTGCTTTTAGCATTAAAGCTCATCCTTTCATGGTATTAGAAAAATTAGTGATGCAAGGTGTCTCTAGAGGTCAAGATAGAATGCCTTTAAATCACGCAAAAATTAAAGATAGAGCTATTAAGATGTCAGATTGGATATTAGAAGGTAGCGGAAATTCAAAAAAGAGAGAGATGAATCGTATTTTGGACTTTTGGTCGCAAGATTTACGAGAGGATGAAAGCTCTTCTTATGGGGAGAAATCTTTTTATAAGCTTGATGGTTATATGTTTTCATTACCATGGGTAACTTTTCAAAAAAACTTCAATACAGCTACCATAAATACCTTTAGAAAATTGTATAAAAACCGAGCTGGCTTGAAATCTGAAACCGATTTGATGGAGCAGAATTTAGCTGGGCTATTGGCTAAATATAAAGGTGAAGTCTATAGTCAGTATGAGCCTTCAGAGGCTGGAGTGGGTGAGATAGATGCGATTGTAATAACAGATAATAAGGTTTTGGTTATTGAGCTTAAATCCACTTATGTAAAAAGTAGTGTGAAAGAAATATATGAGTACAAAAATTTTGTACTGAAAAAAGCTGCGTACCAATTGTCACGTAAGTCTAGCTATGTTAGCGACGTTTTTTTACCTAGCCTAGGACTTGATAGCTCTAAATTTAGCATACACTCGTGGATTGTAGACACGACGTTAGAGTTTGATCACGAGTATATTGACGGGTTTTTAAAAATATCTTTTGAAGAGTTGGTTATTATTTTAAACGGACACAAGCAGTACTTCTCAGATACGCTCAAAAATAATGATGATAAAAGCGGCTCTGGTACATTGGAAGAGAGTTTAGATGCAGTGATTGAGACTATTGAGGACAATAAGTTTTGGCTTGATAACTTACCGCTTATAAGTTCAATCCAAGAGTCAAATCCTGCTTCTACATTAAAGGCATAATCATGTTCATAAAATTATTCTACACCCTGCGGACTTACGGCGTGCCAGTCAGCACGCGCGAGCTGCTTGATCTAAACGCTGCGCTCGAGCAGGGGCTGATGATGCAGCCACATCCTGAAAACCCAGCGCTGTCTACCTTTGCCAGTCGCGAGGATATGTACCGACTGATTCGCCTCTGTATGGTCAAAGATGAGCGTCATTTTGATAAATTTGACCGCGCCATGGCCGATTATTTTGAAGGTATCGACAGCTTAGATATCGATGAGCTGATGAACAAGCTGACAGATATCCCAAAAGAGTGGCTCGATCTCAAGCTAGATCCCAAAAATTTGACCGAAGCGCAGCGGCGCTTGCTCAAAAAATACGGCTCGCTTGAGGAGTTGATGAAGGCACTTGAAGAGCGTCTAAAGGAGCAAAAAGAGCGTCATCAGGGCGGAAGCAAATGGGTCGGTACTGGCGGCACCTCACCGTTTGGCGCTTATGGTGATCATCCTGAAGGGGTGCGCGTCGGCGGTGAGTCGCGGAAACGCAGTGCGGTCAAAGTCTGGGAGCAGCGCAAATATCGTAACCTCGATGATGACAATCAGCTGGGCACGCGCCAGATTCAGATGGCGCTACGCAACTTGCGCCAGTTTGCCCGTACTGGCAGCGCCGACGAGCTCGATATCCATGAGACCATCAAGCGCACGGCCAAAAAAGGCGTACTCGATATTCATATGCAAGCTGAGCGCCGCAATCGCGTTAAAGTGTTGATGCTGTTCGATGTCGGCGGTAGTATGGATATCCATGTCGAGGCGCTAGAAAAACTGTTTTCGGCGGCAAAAAACGAATTTAAGACCTTAGAGTTTTTTTATTTTCATAATTGTCTGTATGACTACGTCTGGAAGGACAATAACCGTCGGCACAGTGCCCCGATGCCGACTTTTGAGCTGCTCAATACCTATGGCCGTGAGTATCGCGTCATCTTTGTCGGCGATGCGTCGATGTCGCCCTATGAGCTGTTTTCGGTGGGCGGTAGCGTCGAATATATGAATAACGAAGCGGGTATAGTGTGGCTAAAACGTGTACTTGAGCACTTTGATAAAGTGGCGTGGCTCAACCCAGAAAACCCCGCGTACTGGCAATATACTCAGACCATCGGTGAAATCAAAAAGCTATTTGATCATAAAATGTATCCGATGACGCTACATGGGGTTGAGGAAATGACCGACTATATGGCGCGTTGATTTTATAGTAGGGTGTTGATATATATGGTTTTTTAAAGATAGTGAGCGGCTTCCAATGCTGATATTTGTCTTTATAAATCATTAGTATAGCTGGAATTAGTGTTTTTTCATAAGCAGTCATTGATATCATCATGGCTGCTTTTTTTGCTTAAAAAACGGCTGAATAGCGATAGCGCATTGGTATACGTAATAAAATGTGTTAACATTCATTTAAAATGAATCTTATAAAGTATGTCAGCTAACTATTTAAGTTAAGCAATCTTTAATCACTTTATAAACATTTGTGAAAAGACTCATTTATCAGTAGCAACCTTTTTATATAGCAATCACTAAGAGAGTTATCATGGCTTCACCAAAAACCCTAGAAATCGTCACCGCCACCGTACCTGTACTCGAAGAGCACGGCACCGCCATCACCACGGTGTTTTATAAAAACATGTTTGCTGAGCATCCTGAGCTGCTGGATATCTTTAATGAAACCAATCAAAAGCTTGGGCGTCAGCAGACGGCGCTGGCGATGACAGTGCTGGCGGCAGCAAAGCATCTGGACAAGCTGGCAATGCTACTGCCGCAAGTCACCCAAATCAGCCATAAGCATCGAGCCCTGCAGATTTTACCTGAGCATTATCCTATCGTTGGTAAGCATCTTATCGGCGCGATAAAAGAAGTGCTGGGTGAGGCGGCAACGGATGAGATTATCCATGCTTGGACAGAGGCTTATGATGAGATTGCTTCGGTGTTTATCCAAATCGAGCAAGACATGTATGAGTCTGCGCTGTGGCAAGGCTTTGCGCTATTTACCGTAACAAAAAAGACCGCGGTGGCGACGGATATTGCCGCCTTTACCGCGGTACCCAGCAATGAGTATAAAGACGGCGATACGGCAAACCATCAAGCGATTGATTTACATAAAATGCGTTTGAGTGCTGGACAATACATCACTGTAAAAACAGAACCCAAAGACAGCGATCACACCGCTTTGCGTCACTATTCTCTGTACTCAGCAAATACCGAAGAGGGCATCAAGTTTGCAGTCAGACGCGACAATCGCAACGCGCATCATGGTTTGGTCTCAAACCATCTGCATGACCACATAAACGTCGGTGATACGATTTTGTTATCTGCCCCTGCTGGCGACTTTGTGCTGGAGCAACACCTGATGACCCAAAATGAGGTACCACTGGTGCTGATGAGCGCGGGCGTAGGGGTGACACCTGTACTGGCTATGTTGGAGGCGCAGATTATGGCCAATCCAAAGCGGCCGATCATCTGGGTATATGCCTGCCAAAACAAAGCACATCACGCCTTTGCAGACAAGGTCGAGGCACTGCTAGCGAAAGCTGAAACGGTAGAGAGGCATGTTTTTTACTTTGAGTCAGGACAGCTATTGGACGCCGCATGGCTTGCCAACTTACCTAAGCCTGCGGACATTTATGTCTGTGGCTCAATGCCATTTATGGAGAGTATGATCGATGGGCTCATGACGCTCGATCATGGCGTGGATAGTGTACATTATGAGCCGTTTGGCCCCAAAATGAGTTTGGGTAGCTAATCTTGCATCGACTTTGACCAGTGGCGGCTTGGTCAATAAAATGTTAACGTCCAGCGCAGTCATGGGCGTGTCACATACAAAAGCACCTAAATATTTTTATTATTTAGGTGCTTTTTTGCGTTTGTAGTTTAGGTGTATCCTCATTTAGATGGCTAGCGATTGAATTGAGGATACGCCCTAATAGGGTCTAGTCAGAGCTGTCGACCAGTCCAATCATCACACCCATCTGTTTTTTATCGTGCCGATTGATGCTGGGCGCGTATAGAGCCGAGGCCACGCCGCCATCTAAAAACAAGGCATTCGGGCAGCCCAAGTATTCCTTAAACAAAGTCGCAAATTGATAAAAGGTCACAGGCTCGTCGCTATGGACAAACCGAATGCGACCATCACGACAAACGCCAGCCCCGTTTCTGATTTTAGCGGATTGGCTTTCGGGGTTAAACTTTGGGTGTATTTGATCTTGAATCACCAGCATCGGCCCTGATTGAGTGGCATACCATGGCTGCGCTTGCCCGCCGTTTAGCTGCTCGCTGAATGCTTGAGATTCTGTGATCTGCACCTTGCCGTCACGCTCCCACCACATTACACCATTGGGCAATAAATGAAAATTGCCACCGCCTGACCTTAGGTTTAAGGCGCGCTTTTCTACCCCTTCGATGACAGTATAGCCAATAGGGGCAAAGCGCTCATTATACATGCCAGCATTCATGGCAAAGCTGAGAGTCTGGCCGGCTGGTAGCGCCGCCAACAATTCATCAAAGCTGAGTAAAGGCTGCGTACTATCAGGCTGTTGCCAAAATAACTGTAGCACATGCCGCTTATCACCCAGCGCTGACGCCTCAATCGCACAGGCGCTATAAGCAAACGGCGCCTGCTGTACCTGACAGGCCCACTGCGATGAGTCGCTAGCAGCGTCAGTGGCCGCAGGGGAGCAGGCGCTGAGGCTCAGCGCGAGTAGGGCCACGCTTGCTAGCGTGGCGAGTGAGGTGGCACTTGGCATCAGTCGGCGGCCTTTATTTGTGAGTACAGGATACCGCAGGTCAGCGGTGATACGCGACTAGTCATGATCAGGCGGTAAGTCGCGAAAGGTATTGTTGACGTTACCGATGAGCATGCCACCATCGATGATGTCCTCGGCGATAGCTGTGGTTTTTTCAGTTGGCGCATTGGTCTCTTTGCCTTTATCACGCGAGTCTTTGTTATAAGCGATAAGGGCGTCGTTGTTGGCCAAGAAGCTATCAGGATTGGCCATCACCCACATCTGATTAAAGACATCGGCACGCGCATTTTGTTCTAGCAAAGCCCCTTGGTCAGCAAAGTAAAAGAACTTTGAGAGAAGTTTGATTTGACCATCATCGAGGCGGCGCGCGATATGATACGGCTGCAATTGGCTTGGGTGCTGCAGACCGACTGCGCCGACGATACTGGCTAGGGACTTGAGGGTGTTTTTATGGAAGTTTGCCACGCGCTCAGCTTTGCTCGGTACATCCAGCGCTTTTTGACGATAAGGGTCTTGCGTTGCCACGCCGACAGGGCAAGTGTTGGTATGGCATGAGCGCGACTGAATACAGCCAACCGCAAACATAAAGCCACGGGCAGAGTTACACCAGTCAGCACCAAGGGCAATCATACGGGCAATATCAAATCCTGAGACAATCTTACCACTGACACCGAGCTTGATTTTGTCACGGATGCCTGCACCGACCAAGGTATTATGCACCAACAAAAACCCTTCGACCATGGGCATACCGACGTTGTCCATAAATTCAACGGGCGCCGCGCCTGTGCCGCCTTCTGAGCCATCAATGACGATAAAATCAGGGTAGTTGTCTTTTTCTATCATGGCTTTGACAATCGCCATAAACTGCCAAGGCTGACCCACGCAGAGCTTAAAGCCAACTGGCTTGCCGCCCGATAGCTCACGCAGCTGCTGCCAAAATGCGACCAGCTCACGCGGCGTGCTAAACGCGCTATGTGATGAAGGCGATACGCAGTCTTGACCCATGGGTACTTGGCGGGTTTGGGCAATCTCTGCGGTGATTTTTTCGCTTGGCAAGACGCCGCCTTTACCCGGCTTGGCACCTTGTGAGAGTTTAATTTCGATCATTTTTACTTGGGGATCGACGGCTTTTTCGGCAAAAGACTGTGGGTCAAAGTTGCCGTGGTCATCACGGCAGCCAAAATACCCCGTGCCAATTTCCCAAATTAAGTCGCCGCCAAACTTACGGTGATAAGGGCTGATGGCACCTTCTCCCGTATCATGGGTAAACCCGCCCATCTTGGCACCTTGGTTAAGCGCCATAATCGCATTGGCAGACAAACTACCAAAACTCATCGCTGAGATATTAGACCTCTTGCAAAAGTCATAGGTTTAGCTCGAAATTAATGATACCAGCAAACAGCTTCATTCTAAGATCATAGCGCTGACGACGGTTACGATATTTATGAGCCACGATTTTGAACAACTTGATT
>NZ_CAJHBJ010000040.1:0-17007 GCF_904846595.1 Psychrobacter sp. HII-4
GTTTAGCTTTTTTGAACTGTTTTCGGCTTTTGGAGTGAACCTCACTAATCGCTTGCAGGGTTTGGCTGTGCAAGTTTAAATACTCGCCACTGCCTTTGGTATAAGTAGCCAAGTCATAAGCTGAAAAAAATTGACCTGTGCGCTTAAGATGTTTAAAACTAAGCTCATTGACGTAATTCCAGACAAAGTTAACCGCCCCAGCCAAGATATTAAGCTGAGCAGTATGTTTGTCTTTGATGCGTAGTTTGAGCGTTTTCATGGAGTAATTATGATCTCAATACAGCTGGGTATCAAGGGGTTCGCCATACTGGGCGACAATGGCTGACGCCTGATATCTACGCCCTAGAAGAATGTGGTTTTACGGCGTTAGATGATAAAAAGCCCTCAACATAAAGTGTGAGGGCCTTTTTTTATGATGCTGTGCTTAGCAAAGGCAATCTAGCCTAACCTACCTTTATACCATCAATCCCAGACTTTTGGGATAAGAATATATCCGCGGCTGCTCGGTGTAGTCACTGCGGCCATTAGCTAACAGCCACGCCACTACTTGCTCGCGCACCCGTCTACTATGAATCAGATTCATATGACTGACGCCATAAAACAGTGCTTTATGCCCGTCAGGGACAAACAAAGCATGTTCGGCATCATCTTCTCCAAGCGCTGAGGCGACAGAGACCAGACCATCGCCCAGCAGGTGTGTCATCTTCGAGTCATAATGGGTCTCTACCAATGCACTGGCGACAAAATACGTTTTGATACCACTTGGCAAGCGCGCAGGATGCCGAAAGTCTTGCGGCAGCACACTACGGCCCTCCAGCGCCCGCCAGTCTGCATCGCGAATACTACCGTGACGCAGATCAATGATACCCGCGCTGCGCATCTCGCCCAACTTGGCAAGCGAGCCTGCAAACGGCAGCTTGGCGATGATATCCTGTACATGATGACCGATACGCTCTAGCACCGCGCCGTGGTGCGGTGAGCCGAGGGTGATGAGGTTGCCGGCCCGCTTGACCCAAGCCAGATGGTCTTGCTCGCCATAAAACAGCGCACTGCGAGCAACCAAGCCGCCCATACTGTGACCGACCAGATCGATCTGACTGATATTGGGATGCTGCTCGATCAAGTCTTGTAGTAGCTGGCACAGCTTACGGCCACTACGCGAGATACGCCGCCCCGTATTATAATCAAGGTACAGCACTGTCGCTTCAGGCTGACTGCGCGCGATGGCCTCCCCCAGATGATTGCCTTCTGCGGATTGCCAACTGAGATGACTCATACATAAGCCATGACATAAGATTACCACTCGCCCTGAGAGCGTCGCTAACTGCGTATCACCATTGCCATCATAGAGCTGCATCGGTATGGCAAGTGCGTTTTTATGATTGACCAGATGATCACCCATCACGCCGTTTAGCACATTGACCAGTTTTTTTAGGGTGTCGGGCAACGGCTGAGTGTTTTTTTGGCGCATCATGGTTTTGTAGATACGCAGCACCGCGGCCAGATTGTTGCCCACCAGTAGCATGACTTGGCGTATGGTGCCATATATACGCCCCGTGATACCCCGTTGCCAATTGTTAAGGTGGTTTTCATTAAACCGTCCCAAAGGGCGTAAAATCACCTCGCGGTGAATGGCTTCCACAATCTCTGTCACCTCCACCACGCCCATCGTCGCCAGCTGCGCAAGCCCTTCAAAAAAATCGGCATACAGCACAGGATGTGTCGTCACGGCATTGGCATCATCGGCTTGCAGTTTGATGATTTCGTCGATATCGATGGCGGCTAGCTGATCGATTTGCTCATACAGGTCGCTATGCCGCGCTACCGTGTGGTCTGTGGCGGCAGTTTCTAAGGCAAAATGCGCGGCCGGCTCATGACCTGCTTCATCTGAGCTATCAGGCCTCATGCTGTCTTTATAAATAATCTCTACACTGTCCATAGTGTTACTCGTTAGTGCGTTCATAAAATGGACACATTTGGTCAAAAGATATTTATATACTAGCCTGTAAACGCTTGCAATAGAAAAAAATGATGTAACCGGTAGCCACTTTACGATAAAACGTCGTGACATCTGCCGCTACTCACAAAAAAAAACCCCAAGCCAGCGCTTGCGGTTTTAGCTAACAATCAATATCCGTATCTGTAATCACCGTGCCGCCGCTTTACCATCGCAGCCGTTCACTATTTCAACCATTTCACTACCGTAGCCGAGTCATCCAAGCGCTCTAAGTAAATGATTCTGCCAATATGACATCGCCATCTTCGCGAGTAATCATCACAGTGGCCGAGCGCGGCGTACTACCTCCAGCCACCGCGCCCCATGTGTTGCCAGGATGCTGAATGTTGATAAATAACGTTTTAAAATCTGGCGTCATGGTGATGCCTGTCACCTCACAGCCTTCAGGGCCGACAAAGAAGCGTTTGATATTGTCGTTACTAGCCGGCATGCCAATGCGGGTTTTCTGGCCTGCTGACGTCGTGATGGTAGTACCATCGCTGACTTTGCCCGGTAATGCCGCAAGCAGCATACAGCTGGTAGTGTCGGTATACGCGCCATCATCGGTCTGAATCCATAACACACCACGTGGATCAAAATACAAACCATCAGGAGAAGACAGATCATTGCTAGCACTTAACTGCGATAAATTCTCTGCGGACAAGTTACTTGGTGCACCAAACAGATAGATATCCCACTCAAAACTGGTTGCGGCATGATCGCCGCCCGTCTCTGCCCAGCGAATGATATGACCGTTGTCATTACCACTTGGTTTGCCATTGACTTGATAGCTACGCGGGTTAGCAGCTGATAAAGGTTGGTCATCACGCACACCGCGATATTTATTGTTGGTCAATGTCACATAGACATCGCCCGTCATAGGACTGACCGATACCCACTCTGGTCGATCCATCTTGGTCGCACCCAAGGCATCGGCGGCAGCGCGCGCAAAGACCAACACCTCATCTTGCCCAGCAAAGGGCAGCTCAGCATTGCTCGCATCAAGTCCATTTTGTCCATGGACCAGTGGCCGCCACTCGCCGCGACCGTCTTCGTGAAACACCGCCACATACAGCGTGCCTTCATTTAGGTATTTGTCGCCAGCTTTTAGGCCACCGCCGATATCTGCATTGGACCATAATGCCTTTGAGACAAACTTATAAATATACTCGCCGCGCGCATCATCCCCCATATAAAACACCACAGGTTTACCTGACTCGACGGGCGCATACGCACAGTTTTCGTGTGCAAAACGACCGAGTGCCGTGCGTTTTTGCGGTGCTGAGTGCTGATCAAAAGGATCAATTTCGGTGATGTAGCCAAAGGTATTAAAGCCATTGCGATAATCCTCAGTAGCATCAGTGCCTGTCGCGGTCATATCCCAGCGGGCAAACTCATCAGCTATGATTTCATCTTTGGCATAAGGCGTATGCCACAGATACTCCCAGCCAGAGAAGTTTTCGCTGGCCCCATAGCGCTCACGCCCGTAGTTATGACTTGTGCTTAGCTGCTCGGCGTCTTGACCACGCGCAAATACGCCCAAGAAATTTTCTTCTGTCGTCAGATAGGTACCCCACGGCGACAGTCCTGCGCCGCAATTGTTGTTGATGCCGCGCGTCTGAAACCCTGTTGGATCAAACTTTGTCTTGACCAAATCAGAGCCTGCCACAGGACCCGTCAGCTGGGCGGGCGTACTGCTGGTGATACGGCGATTGTATTTTGAATCCTTGACCATCTCATAACCCACCCCATCAGCACGGCGCGTCATCTCAACGACAGCGACCCCGTGGCAGTTGACCTCGCGGCGCACATCACTGGCCAGACGACGGTTTTGATAAATGGGTGCCGCATTGTTATCCGAGATGACGTGATAACCAAATGGGCTAAGCTCGCTGCTATTGACATACTCATGGTTCATGACCAGCAGGCCATTTTTAGAGGCTTTGGCATCGTACGCATTGCTGTTTTTGCCAAAGAACCACATGCCATCATGGTTGTCGCCCATACGCCACTCAAACGACTCAGCGGACTGCTCACGGTTGTCCTTCCAATCGGCGATACCAGACATCAGCGGTGTCCCTAACGGCAATATCATCTCTGCCTGATAGCCTTCCGCCACACTCATGGTATCGGCTGTCGAATGCGCCACTGCAGTGAATTTTAGGGTATCGGGACGTTTGAGATCCCCTTGTGCTGGGATGGCGGCTTGGTCATCGTCGCTGGGCAGGCGAGATGGGCTGTCGTCATCGTCGTCACTACAGCCAACCAAAGGCAGCGCCCCAAAAAACGCCGCCGCCGTCAGCCCTGTACCGCCTTTTAAGATATGGCGACGATGCATACGGCGATTGATGATGGTTTGAAATTCGATATTATTGCTCGTGTTTGAGTCTTCTACGGCTTCATGAGCGAGCGGTTTGTTCAATAACGTCATGTTCAGTCACCTTGCTATTTGGCTAGAGTGGCGTAAAGGGTGGGTGGTGGCTTTAGCAAATCCACCACAACGATATAAGTTACGCTCAAGTCTACCGAGCATTTATGACAGTACGTTGACAATAACTGCTAAATCTATCACTCAGCGACCCACCAAAGGCTGCCAGATTGTTACAGAGATAAGCGTCAACCATGCTCATCAAATAGCTTCCTAAAACACTCTTATAAAAGCCATTGTCATAAAAACCACTCCCACAAAAGTCATTTTCATAAAAAACAGCGCCAATAAAAAAATCCCAAGCGGTCACTTGGGATTTTTTAGACAATCTTATTAGATAAAGTACGCACTAGCTAGGCAATATCCTAGTGTACTTCTGCCTGCCACTCATGCGCGCCAAGCTTTAGGGTCAGCGTATCACCAGCATGTAATACCCCAACACCACTTGGCGTACCGGTCATAATGACATCACCTGCCTGTAAGCTAAAGGCATGACTGATATTGACCAGCAGCTCATATACCGGAAACAGCATCAAAGCAGTATCGCCGTCTTGCTTGAGGCTATCATTGATATACAGCTGATAGGCGACATTGCGAAAGTCGCCAAACGCTTGGGGATCGAGCCAGTCAGCCAGCACACAAGCGCCATCGAAGCATTTGGCGCGCTCCCATGGATGGCCTTTTGCTTTTAGCTCAGACTGCAAATCGCGCAAAGTCAGGTCCAGCCCCACCGTCACCGCACCGATGGCTTGCGCTGCTTCCTCCATCGTCGCAGCAGATAAGTCCGTTGCCAGCTGGATACATAGCTCAGTTTCATAGTGCGTGTCGCCAAATACTGCCGGATCTGGACGGACCACGCCTTGGCGGATAGACACCACCGAAGAGGAGGGCTTCATAAACAGCATCGGCGAGGTAGGTACCTCATTGCCCAGCTCGCGAGCATGCGCGGCATAATTACGACCGACACAAACCACTTTACCAATCGGCGCACGCAAGCTTTGATTGGCATCGGTCATGCTCTCATCATTATTGGCATTGGCGGCGATGGCATTGACCAGCGACATATGGGGCGATTGACTCATACTCGGCTCTCATAGCAAGTTATTCACAAACATCAAAAGTGGCGATGCTGACTGATATCCTTAAGGGATGGTATTGGTCACCACATCGGGTGGTACATAGCTGGCATGGCGATTCATACGTTTTTCAAACATTCTAAAACTAAACAAGATCACCCACGTTAATAGGAGATAAATGACACCTGCTGCAAAAAACAGCTCCATCAAGGTATAGGTTCGCGCACTGATCGTCCGCGCCACCCCTGTGATGTCCATCAAAGCGATGGTCGAGGCCAGCGCACTACCTTTTAGCATAAAGATGACTTCATTACTATAAGCAGGAATGACGATACCAAAGGCGCGCGGCAGTGTCACGCGGGTCAACTTTTGCCATTTCGACATACCCAGCGCATCCGCAGCTTCTAGCTCGCCTACGGGAATGGCCTGAATCGCACCGCGAATGATCTCTGCCAAATACGCACTGGTATTCATAGTAAAGGCGATGATCGCACACCAGTAAGCTTGACTAAGCACCGGCTCCCATAAAAACGAGTCGCGCACCGCCTCAAACTGACCCAGACCATAATAAATCAAAAATATCTGTACCAGCAGCGGCGTACCACGGAAAAAGAAAATATATAAAAACGGTAATATCTGTACTGCCCAATTTTTTGATAGGCGTAGCAGTGCTAAAATCAGACCAAAAAACAATCCGATGATACCTGATACCACCACCAACTGTACGGTCAGCACCGCACCACCCATCAAATCAGGGATATGGTCAAAGATGACCTGCCAATTCCAATCCATAGTCTCTCTCCTCTACCCTATGGTCGATTGACGTTGTGTTGACTGACGGCTGATTTTTTTGGCGTAGCGCGCCGCTGGATTGGCACGCCACTCAAGCCACATCATAAAACCGGTAATCAACATGGTCAGACCCAAATAAATAATGGCCGCCGCCATATAAAACGTAAATGGCTGCTGTGTCGACTGCGCAGCCCGCGAGGACTGATACATGATGTCCTTAAGCCCCACAACCGAGACCAGCGCTGTGTCTTTGAGCAGTACCAAAAACAAATTGCCCAAACCTGGCAAGGCAATCTGCCACACTTGCGGCAAGGTGATACGATAAAAAGTCTGCAGCGGACGCATACCAATCGCTTGCGCGGCCTCGCGTTGCCCGACTGGAATCTCTTGAATCGACATGCGAAAAATTTCGGTCGCATAAGCACCAAAAGCAATCGAGAGCGCCATGACCCCGCCCCAAAACGCGCTAATCTCGATATAATCGTTATAGCCGAATTTTTTGAGGATGCTCATCAGCAGTATGGAGCCGCCATAATAAATAAACAGCACCAACAACAGCTCAGGTATGCCGCGCATCGTGGCAGTATAGACAGTCGCCAGCTTACGCAGCACCCAGATATTGGACATCTTTGCTGTCGCGCCGAGCAAGCCCAAAGCCATGCCGATGACTAGGCTAGTCAACGCAAGCTTTATGGTGACGGTAGCGCCGCTTAATAAAAGCGCGCCAAATCCTTGTAAATCAAACACAATTATCCACTCAGTCTCTTTATATTAGCAAGTTGCAAAATATGAGTTAAAAGAATCAGCATCAATAGCTGAGCGCGGCTGATAGTCGTATAAAAAACTGCATAGACGGGCGGTTTTTTGCGTCATAGAGTGACGTGATATTCATACGACTATGGCGACGGTAATTGACACAGTAGAAATGAGCGCTGATTTTATCATATTCGCTCGCCGCTATGTTAACACTAAGACGTAAAAGCGTTGCCTAAATAGACACTTATCAGGATAAATAGCAAACAAATCAGATAGATTTGATAAAAGTCGACCTTTCTGTGCAGCCATCACGCACCGGTCAGCCCAAAACAAAAAAGACATCGCCACTGGCAATCCAATGGCGATGTCTTTTTTGTTTTGGGCTGACTAATTAATAGCTAATGACCTTATAATGACCTTGTAAAGACAACCACGCCATAGAATATCTCAGCAGACCTGTGGTTTTACCAAGCATGTGGCGACAAGCTTACTGCGCTGCGTCATCTACTGCTGGCGTTGCCGCTGCACTGGTAGGCACGGCAAAGTATTTTTCATTGATTTTATCATAAATGCCATTGGCCTTGAGATTGGCCAGCGACTGATTGATTTTGGCTTGCAATGCTTCATCGTTAGGACGCACGGCAATCGCAAAGTTATCATTGATATCGATCTCCTCGCCTTTGAGTGCATAATTGCTGCCTGATGGCGAGCCGAGCCACTCTAGTGCTGGCAGTTTATCAGAGATCATGGCATCGACGCGATCTGAGCCCAAATCCAAAAAGGCATTACTCAAGGTATCATACAGCTTGATATCGGCCTTTGGATAGGCGTTCTCCAGCCACTGCGATGAGATGGTCGAGCGCTGAGCGGCGATAGAGTGCGCATTGATGTCGCTGCTATTGGTAGGATCAAAGCTGCTGTCCTTTTTGGCCAAAAACACCAGCGCATTACTAAAGTATGGCTCGGTAAATGCCACCTGCTTGGCGCGCTCAGGCGTGACCGACATCGCCGCGACGATGGCATCGTACTTACCCGCCTTGAGTCCTGGAATTATACCATCCCAGTCTTGCGCCATGATCTCACACGTCATCTGCATGTCAGCGCAGATGGCATTGGCAATATCGACATCAAACCCGCCAAGACTGCCATCAGCATTGGTATAGTTGAACGGCGCATAAGCACCTTCGGTACCGATACGCAGCACTTCACCTGTCGCAGCAGCGGCGGCTGTGTCTTGAGAGTCATCAGAGGCGGTTTCGTTTTGACCAGTACCACAACCGACCAACGTAACAAGCGCACTTATCGCGACAAACGGTGCTAAACAACGTCGCACGCTAATAGGGCTTTTGGCAGGTACAGTAGCGACGGCGCGGCGGTGGTCAAAACGATTATTCATGATCATCCTTGAGAGTTGTGATAAAAACAATACCCATCGCTACCCTACGCCAGTAGTCACAGAGATGACCCTATGCGCCCAAATAGCGATGAGCGGTAAGATTAGTTCGTTGCGGCTTCTGCTTGCTCTTGGTCAGCGATGACCGCATTGGCATCGACATCGCCATCATCAACGACCAGCACTTCTTCCACACCTTCTGTGGCGACGGCTTTTTGCGCAGCGGCGGTTGAGCTGGTGCCAAAATAGCTGCCCGTGATTTGATCGTAGGTGCCGTTGGCTTTTAGCTCAGACAAGGCTTTGTTAAACTTCGCTACTAGCGGATCGCCTTTACGAAAAGCAATACCCATCGCATCATCGTTGCTGCTGATCTCATTGCCTTTGACTTCGTAGTTTTGTCCAGCTTCTGTTTTTAGCCAGTCAATACCTGTCACTTTATCAGACATCATACCGCGCACGCGACCTGAGGTAAGGTCTAGATACGCGTTGTCTTGTGTGTCATAGAGTTTGATATCCGCATCGCTGTGCTCATCTTGTAGATACTGTGAGGCAACGGTTGAGCGCTGAGACGCAATCGGCTGGCCTTTGAGCGAATCGATAGCGAGGTCATCGCCTTTTTTACCGATCAAGATGATACCGCTATGGAAGTAAGGGTCACTAAAATCCACCACTTCTTTACGCTCAGGGGTGATGGACATACCCGCGATGGCGGCATCAAATTTTTGTGCATTGAGACCTGGGATCAAGCCATCCCAGTCTTGTGAGATGACTTCACATTCTGCTTTCATTTGCGCACATAAGGCATCGACCAGCTCAATCTCATAGCCGATCAGTTTGCCATCAGCATCGGTATAACTAAAAGGCTTGTAGCTCGATTCGGTAGCAATTTTGATGTTTAACGGGGCGTCTGCTGCATCTGCCTCGGCGCTGTCTGCTGGTGCCGAGCTATTGTTACAGCCTGCCAGCATTAGCATGGCCGCGCTTAGTGGCGCAAGCCAAAGGGCTTTTTTGCTCATAGAGCGAGTCATTGAAATTGTCATAGGGTTATTCCTTAATATATTTACCAGCCGTTTGTCACTCATGACTTATGGATTACTGTTTGTTTATAAGGCGGGTCAGTATTCGTTTTCTGACACGCCCGACAGCTTATTGACCAAAATTTATCTGCTCAAGACGCGCCAATTCACCGTTGCTACGGATTTCGCTCAGGGCTTTGTTAAAGTCTTCTTTGAGTGAGTCGCCTTTGCGCACGGCAATGGCAATATTATCGTCATTGTCAATTTCATCGCCTACAATACCAAAGCCTTCGGTATTGTCTGCCAGCCAAGATTTGGCTGATACTTTTTCGGCCAATACCGCATCGCTACGGCCTGATTTTAGGTCCAAATAAGCGTTGTCGTAGTTGTCGTACAACTGCACGGTGTTGCCGTCTTTGCCTTCGTAGTTATCTTGTAGATAAGCGCCAGGTGTGGTCGAGCGCTGACCACCAAGCGTGAGGTTTTTGATCGAGGTCGGATCAAAGCTACCATCGGTTTTGGTCAGCCAAACCATGGTATTGGCAAAGTATGGCTCGCTAAAGTCTACTTTTTCTTGACGCTCATCGGTGATAGACATACCTGCGATTACCGCATCGTATTTTTGTGCCAATAGACCTGGGATAATACCGTCCCATTCTTGAGCGACGATTTCACAATCCGCCTGCATTTGCTCGCATAGCGCATTGGCCACATCGATATCAAACCCGCCCAAGCTGCCATCGGCATTGGTATAGTTAAAAGGAGGATAAGCGCCCTCGGTAGCGATACGAATGGTCTTGCCATCGGTTTCTGCTGCCGGTGCGTCAGCATTGGTATCAGCAGCTTCATTGGCTGGTTGGCTACAAGCGCTCAGCATGAGCGCTGCAGTAACGGTCATCGACGACCACAATAGGCGAGAATTCGACATCATACGTTCCTTAAATTCTGATGAGTTTTTGATATAGGGTTCTGATATTTTGTTCTCTGACGTCCCTGCCAGACAAGCAATATAGATAGCAGAATAGATAGACAGACAGCCGTCATACACGGCCGCCTATAAACCTTCTGATAATACCTGAGTAAAATATCAAAAACAAACGTTTTACATACGGACTGTTATTGTTGGGTAATAAACCATCAATGTTAATGACCACATAGCCATGACTAAAAATCATGACCAAGCGTTAGATTTTATTATAGAGGTGATTTTCAGGCTTAGTTAATTAGTTAACTCGCTTTAGGACAGCAACGGCCGCGCTGTCCTAATTTTTTAATGCTATTTTAGTTTTGTAATACAGTACATAGCAGCCATGTGGCTAGTTTTGGCGGTGAGAGGACATAAAGTCCTTAACGCGCTCAGAGGTGGGATTGTCAAATACTTGCTCAGGCGTTCCGATTTCCTCAATGACGCCTTGGTGTAAAAACACCACCTTACTTGAGACTTCACGAGCAAAGCGCATTTCGTGAGTGACAATGAGCATGGTACGCCCTTCCTCTGCCAGCTCGCGCATCACCGCCAGCACCTCATTGACCAACTCAGGATCGAGCGCCGAGGTCGGCTCATCAAATAGCAGTACTTGCGGCTGCATGGCAAGCGCGCGGGCGATGGCGACACGCTGACGCTGACCACCAGAGAGATTGGCCGGATAGGCGTCTTTTTTGTCAAGCAGCCCTACTTTGTCGAGCAGTTTTTCGGCATCACTGATGGCTTGGTCTTTTTTGATTTTTAGGACCTGCGTCGGGCCTTCGATGATGTTTTGCAAAATGGTCTTGTGCGGCCACAAGTTAAAGTTTTGAAAGACAAAACCCACGCGCGCGCGCAAGCTTTCTAACTGCTTGATATCTGCCGCTTGTAGCTCGCCTGATTTGGCAGGCTTTAGCATCAGCTCTTCATCACCGATGAATATACGACCTTGATTGGGCTTCTCTAATAGGTTAATACAGCGCAGCAACGTAGATTTGCCTGAGCCGGACGAACCCAAAATCGAGATAACATCACCATCATAGGCGGTGAGCGACACCCCTTTTAGCACTGCTAATGAGCCGTAGCTTTTATGGATATCTTGTAAATCTAAGGCGATAGGCCGAGTCGGATTTTTTGCAGTATCAAGCATGGTTTAGCAGACTTCCAATAAATATGAGTGAAAACACGAATAAAAATGTGCCATTGTCTCTTATTCCGCAGCAAAAAGGCAAATGTTATCTATGTCAGGTACCTAGGCGTTTGGCCCGTGTACCACGTTGGCCGCCCTTTACCCACATAAAAAAAGCCCAGTCTGCATCGACAGCACTGGGCGCTATTTTATCACTTTAGCAAGCTTGGCGTGCTGTTATCTTATCGCCTTTGACGCCTACTTGTTTTGATGCCTACTTATCTGTAAAAAACATCAGGCACCACCTATCATCTAATCTAATTATCTTGTCTAGTCGGACCGATTAATAAGTCGAGATGTGCTCTGAGCTCTCTGTACCATCCAGCACTTCGGCATCGTCAGCAGTTGCCACCGCGACATCATCATTGTCACCTACCGCCATTGCGTCATCGACACTGGTATCAGCACTTGCCACTGCCACATCATCAGAAGACTCTGCAGTCGCAACACCCGTCGCCTCGGCCTCTACTGTGGTTTGTGCGTCGACAGCAGGCTCGGTCTCCATCGGCGCATCGTCTTTTTTGCCACAAGCGCTGAGTGTCAAGGCGGCCGCCACCAATCCAATAGTTAGCCAGTTTTTGTCCATTTTATAGAGCATAGCCATGTCATTCTTCCTCATTAATACAGAGTATATTGATTCATTTAACAGGAGCATGGGCGTTCGGCTGCCCCCTACTTGACCCTTCACTATACTAACGATGTCGTTTGACTACCTTAGTAGTTACAGCACAATTGTGTTAAAAACAGGTAACTGTCATGTAACCGCCCTTGACACACCGCTGAAAGTCGACAAATAGATGCGGTCAAGCGGGCGCTGTTCACAAAATCGTCTTTACTATCGACGCAATCTCCTCTATGTTAAATAGCACAATGCCATCTGAGCATTTAACCTTCTATATTTGTTAAACTTTTGCCTTGCTAGGCGCTTTTATTGTTTATGGCATTGACCGCCCTGTCAGACACTGATAACCATAAGGACATATTTATGACTCAAACCACTACCACAGACGTTACCGCTTATATGCAAACGGTTGGTAAGCAAGCGCGCGCCGCCTCACGTGCCCTCGCGGCAGCCAATACTGGCGATAAAAACGCGGCGCTGATGGCGATTCATGACGCACTAAAAAACGCCAAATCAGACATCTTGGCCGCCAACAAAATCGATATGGACAATGGTCAAAAAAACGACTTGGACACCGCGCTACTAGATCGTCTTGAGCTAAACGACGCGCGCTTCGATGGTATGTTACAAGGCCTAAAAGACGTGGCGGCCTTGCCTGACCCTATCGGTGAGGTCACTGACATGACCTACCGCCCCTCTGGTATTCATTTAGGCAAAATGCGCGTCCCCCTCGGTGTGGTCGGTATGATTTATGAGTCGCGCCCCAACGTCACCTTAGAAGCCGCCTCTTTGGCGCTAAAATCAGGTAACGCCATCATCTTGCGCGGTGGCTCTGAAGCTTTTGAGTCCAATCAAGCACTGGCCAAATGCATCCTACAAGGACTAAAAAAGGTCGGCCTATCCGAGCACAGCGTGCAGGTCTTACAAACGACGGATCGCGCGGCGGTCGGTGAGCTGATCACCATGACAGACTACGTCGATGTCATCGTACCTCGCGGCGGCAAAGGCTTGATCGAGCGCATCAGCCGCGATGCCAAAGTACCGGTCATCAAGCACTTAGATGGTAACTGCCATACCTTTATCGATAGCGATGCCGATGCCGAAACGGCGATTAAAGTCAGTGTCAATGCCAAGACCCACCGTTATGGCACCTGTAATACCATGGAGACACTATTGGTCGATGAGCATGTCGCAAGTGAGCTGTTACCAAAGATTGCTGAAGCCATCATAAAAGCGGATGACGCCATGCAACTGCGCCTTGATAATAAGGCACAAGCCATCTTAAATGACAATGCGACCTTGCAAGGTCATCTATCAGCAGCCACTAGCGAGGACTGGGATACCGAGTATCTGGCCCCTATCTTGGCGGTTAAGGTGGTATCTGGTATCGACGAGGCCATTGAACATATCAACACCCATGGCAGCCATCATACCGACGTTATCATCACCGACAACTACACCAAGTCGCAGCGCTTTATCCGTGAGGTTGATTCGGCCAGTGTGATGATCAATGCTTCTAGCCGTTTTGCCGATGGTTTTGAGTATGGCTTGGGTGCTGAGATTGGTATCTCAACCGACAAAATCCACGCGCGCGGCCCTGTAGGGCTCGAAGGTCTGACCTCACAAAAATGGATCGTCTATGGTCACGGCGAGACGCGCGCGTAACTTATCACATATTTATCGACCACTTATCAAAGGCGAATTGGACGCAAACCTATCATCCATCGCCTAACTTCACGTATAATCCACCAAAAACGTCAGCCAAGTTGCTGGCGTTTTTTGTTAAATTGCTGCTGTGTGGTGTTCAGCAGCCAGGGGTAGCAAACAAAAAATAACTTTTATCTATCTAGGGCGTGTCCTCATTTTAAAAATGGCGACAAAAATGAGATAAGTCGCCGTCAAACAAGGAAAATTAGCGCAGATAATATTGAGATATTCGTCAGCTATTTGACACCGTTTGGCCAGATTTAGCCATTTTTAGCCCAATTAGATGGCTATCGATTGAGTTGAGAACACGCCCTAGCAGACTCTTACCGCATTATTACCTTGATATCCGCCATGAGCAAGGTGTTGATTTTGAGCCGAGCTTACGATATAAAGCCACCCTTTGATAACGTTTTGCTCACGTCCATATCGGTTGTGGCGCAAACCATCATGCGATAGGCTTTGCTGAGATCAGCAATCATGTGATAAGTAGCCCCATCATGTGATGAGTAGTCAATGGCTTCCAACGACCTAAAGGACGATGCCCTTATGCAAAGCGGCAAGCAAAACAATAACAGCCCACGTGCCACGTTATTTGGTGTGTTGGCTCTGATTGTCGCGGCGATTTATTTTTTCGCTGATATAAATGCTGATATAAATACTGGGGCATTGGTCGATCACACTGAGGGTGCTGCGGTCGCCGAGTATCGCGATAGTGCCGAGCCTAATCCGAGTATCGACTCGGCTGCCCTATCGCGGCCAGCTAACAGCGCCAGCCCTATCACCGGTGACGCGCAAATAGATCATACCATCGCGCTGATTCGACAAGGCGGGCCGTTTCCTTATCCGCATAAAGACGGCTCGACTTTTTATAACCGTGAAGGCAGGCTACCGATACAGACACAAGGCTATTACCGTGAGTACACTGTGCCCACACCCGGCGTATCGCACCGCGGTGCTAGGCGTATCGTCACAGGCAGTCATCCGCCCACCATCTACTATCTGACCGTGGACCACTACGATAGCTTTCATAAATTGGAAGTAAAATAACATGAGCCAAGCCATTTATTATGTCAATCCTGACAGCGCCGAGCACGATAACGCGCTACAGCAGGCAACTGTCATCCCTATCGATGACGTACTCAACAAGCACACGTTGCTAAGCAGTCTGGCAGCAGTGTGCCACTTTCCCAGTTATTTTTCGTACAACTGGGACAGCGCTTGGGACTGCTTGACCGACAGTGATGTGACCAAGCTTGTGCTGGACTTGACGATGGTAACCAACATAACGACTAAAGACTTTACGATGTTTCAACGCATCATTGAGGACGCCTATAAAGAGTTTGGCAAGCCGCAACTGTGGGTCATAACACCGCCGACAGACTCCGCTTAACCAAAAATCATCACCAAACCTGAATTCGAGATAAAGCCATATTTATCCCGAATTCAGGTTAATTTATTTTTATAGAAAGGATTAACGTATGGAAATTACCTTAAACGGCTATTACACGCTGATACTGGCCACTTTAGTGCTGCTAATGGGGCGCTTTTTAGTCAAAAGGATTAAATTCTTAGAAGATTTTAATATTCCAGAACCAGTGGCTGGCGGCTTGGTCGCGGCAATCGTGGTCTATATTCTCAATACGGTGTGGGGCTATACCTTCAACTTTCATCAGGGGCTCCAAACTGCGACCATGCTGATGTTTTTTGCCTCCATCGGTCTCAGTGCTGATTTTAGTCGCCTAAAAGCTGGTGGCACGCCGCTGCTGATTTTTACGATCGTGGTGTCGGTGTTTATCGTGCTACAAGACATCGTGGGCGTCGCTATGGCCAGCGTGTTGGGACTCGACCCTCTGCTTGGGCTGGTGACAGGTTCCATCGCTCTGACGGGCGGACATGGCACCGCAGGCGCTTGGGGCATTACTTTAGAAGAAGACTATGGCGTGGTGGGTGCGACCACGCTTGGTATCGCAGTGGCCACTTATGGTCTGGTCGCAGGCGGTATCATCGGTGGCCCTGTGGCGCGCCGCCTGATTCGGCGGCTCGGTCTCAAGCCAACCCCTGCTAATCCCAACCCTAGTGATATCGAAAAAGTCGCTGGGGCGCAATCGCTATATAGCACCAAACATGATGAAGACACTGCCCATAGCAACAAAGAAATCTTTGAAAGACCTGACAGTATGCGTTTTATCACCGCCTCCTCGACCATTGAGACGTTGGCGCTATTTGCCGCCGCTTTGGCGTTTGCCGATGTGATGACGCTGCTGGCCGCCGACACTTGGTTTGAGCTACCTACCTTCGTTTGGGCGCTGGCAGGCGGTGTTATCATTCGTAATGTGCTCACCACTTTATTTAACTTCGATATGTTTGATCGCTCAATCGATGTGTTTGGTAACGCCTCTTTGAGCTTGTTTTTGGCCATGGCGCTACTGTCTCTCAAGCTATGGCAGCTGACTGATCTGGCAGGCCCTGTGCTGATCATCCTATTGATGCAGACCGCTATTATGATCATCTATGTTTACCTGATTACCTTTAAGGTCATGGGCAAAGACTATGATGCGGCGGTGTTATCAGCAGGGCACTGTGGGTTTGGTATGGGTGCGACGCCGACGGCGATTGCCAACATGCAGGCGGTCACTGATCGTTACTTGCCTTCGCCAAAAGCGTTTTTGATTGTGCCGATGGTTGGGGCGTTCTTTGTCGATATCGTCAACGCCACGATATTACAGATATTTATCAAACTGCCGTTTATGTAAGCTATTTAATCAAAAGTTAACCTGAACTGCGCTTCATAAGCCTCGATTATTTTTATAATCGGGGCTTTTTTGGGCGTTTAATATAAAAAAAGCAGAGCGCTAACGGTATCTAACCCTATCGTTACGCAACTTTTAATGACACAAAACCCATTAGCCGTTATCAATACCTTATAAAAATAACGAGGCATACTATAGTCTAATCCAAATAAAACCGATACAATCCTATTAACAATTGCATTTAATGAAATGAACCATGACTTATTCAATAGACTATCGCAAACAGGTACTTTTTAGCATCGCTGATGGTATGACCAT
>NZ_CAJHBJ010000041.1:0-16520 GCF_904846595.1 Psychrobacter sp. HII-4
CTGCAATTGGTTCAGGCTCTGCAATCGGTTCAGGCTCTGCAATTGGTTCAGGCTCTGCAATCGGTTCAGGCTCTGCAATCGGTTCAGGCTCTGTAATCAGTTCAGGCTCTGTAATCAGTTCAGGCTCTGTAATCAGTTCAGGCTCTACGATCGGTTCAGGCTCTGTAATCAGTTCAGGCTCTACGATCGGTTCAGGAGCATAAGCAGCTGACGGCAATTGCTGACTAAGATCATGTTGATAATCTACATCGTCATCTGGTAGCGGTACTGCTGAAACATTATACTCAGCCGTAGAAGCTGTCGGTGAATCTTTCACCTCACTAGGCGGCTGCGGCAGCGTAGGAGGGGTTTCTGTCAGCACCTCATCAGCTGCGAGCGGACGAAACGCCAGTAGACGCAGTAGACACATCTCAAGCGCCTGCATGGGCGTACTGGCAAGCTTGACCCCTTCACGCGCTTGCACAACGATTTCATAGTATAGCTGCAGCACATCAGGGCTGATATGCTGCGCTAGGGTATGAATATTTTGCGCTTGTACTTCATTAACGTTGAGCGCCACTTGAGGCAACAACTGCGTCAAAGCCAATTGATGCAACAGCTCAGCGAGCCCATCAAACATGCTGGTTGCATCGACCATCTGCGTGCGCATCTGCTCAATGTGGGCGGCGACAGCAGGCTTATCATGGTTATAGATATCGGTGATAAGACGAACCAAGTCAGCTGAATCAATTAACCCAAGCATGGCATTGACAGTCGCATCATCAAGCCCACCTTGACCAAAAGCGATGGCCTGATCGGTCAGTGACAAAGCATCGCGCACCGAGCCTTTGGCAGCACTGGCCAACTGCCAAAGTGCAGGCTGGGTATAAGCCACATGCTCTTTGGTCAAGATATTTGCCAAATGCTCACTAAGTAGCGTCTGCGGCAAGGGACGCAGTACAAACTGCAAGCAGCGTGAGATGATAGTGATCGGTAGTTTTTGTGGATCAGTGGTCGCCAGCAAAAACTTGACGTGCTCGGGCGGCTCTTCTAGTGTTTTTAATAAGGCATTAAAACTGTGGGTCGATAGCATGTGTACTTCATCAATCAAGTACACTTTGTAGCGCCCTTGGCTTGGCGCATAAGGGACATTGTCCAATAGCTCACGGGTGTCTTCGACTTTGGTACGAGAGGCCGCATCAATCTCAATCAGGTCAATAAAACGTCCCTGATCGATGGCCACACAGTTATCACACACACCGCAAGGCGTGCTCGTCACACCCGTCTCGCAGTTCAAACATTTTGATAAGATACGCGCAATCGTCGTCTTACCCACCCCGCGCGTCCCTGTAAACAGATAGGCGTGATGCAGACGACTATAATCTATCGCATTAATCAATGCTTGCGAGACGTGCGTTTGTCCAATCAACTCATGAAAGTTTTTTGGGCGATATTTGCGAGCTAAAACTTGATATTGCTGCGTCATAATAAATGCCAATTTGAATAATACAAAGATAAATAGCGCATCCGCCCAGCGATCAACAGCCCGCCTGATTTATAACTGGGCTTTTAGCTGTGCCAGCTGCTGGTATAAGCGCTGAGTGTTTGCATCGATGAGCGCACCACTTTGATAAAACGCATCCAAATGTACCTCAGTGTTTACGCTGTCCTCGCAGGGTCTAAACTCGACACCGATCAAAAACAAATCCTCCATCACAGGCGCTTGCATTTGTGCATTGAGCTCCGCCAACAGATCTTGATGTGCACCGCGCACCTGCTCGGCGCTTAGCGAGCCATGAGGATCTTGGGCATAAAACACCATCAGATAATGACGACCAAACACCCTATAAGAGTGCTCGTGGCGGACATAGCCATTCCAGCGTGAGTCTTGATCCATGGTTCTATAAGCGAGGATTTTTTCTATCAAACACGCATAAGTATACATCGATTCATCAACCAATATATCGACCTGTGCTTTTGGTAGCGGGCGCTGCGCCTCATAAGCATCTTTGATCAGATCATTAAACAGCTTATACCACATACCTGTGTTTTTTTGGATCTCTGCCATTAGAGCCGCTGCAAAAGCCATCTGCCCAGGCTCTGTGGCCTTAAGTAAGCGCGGCTCAATCTGGTCAATCAGCTCATACTTAACCAATTGCTCTTGTACAGCGATGGCTCTTTGATGAAAATCTGGCGACTGCAAAAACTCCGCCAGCAGCGTTGACTCATCTTGAAAGGATTCAAAACTCGTCAACTGACGACGATGAAAGTCTAAAAAGGCGGTCAAATCACTTGGCGTCACCAGTTGCCGCAAGATATCGATAAAGTTTTGATAACTAAAAACCTGCAGGACGCTTTGCTCATCATCTAAATCTAGCACGCAGTCTTCAGCAAAAAACTGACTGCCGTACTCGTAGCCAATTGCATAAGTCGGTGCCTCTGCACGGCCAGCATGGTGCTGGACTGCAAGCGACGTCAGACCGATGAAGTACACGGCTTTATCCCTCTGCACATCGCTATTTGTCAGAGATTTATCGTTTTTTTGATAAAGCGCTGCATGACGCTTGATCAGCTGGTTGACGACTTCTTTTCGCCACTCGCGAACTTGGCTGCTATCGATGTCATGCTGACTTACTTGCCTCATGACATCATTGACCAGCAGATAAATACGCGCGTCAGAGAACTCAAAGACAAAATCATACCCCTGAAACTGATCAGAGGTAAGTGTGTCATCGTTTGCAGTTTCATACAGCGACAAAAAGCTTTGCTGAACCATCTGTTGCCAAATTGAAGAGGCAGCTTGCTGAGTATCCATAATATCCCTATAAATGTGCGCTCTAAAATTCTGAGCCTATTCCTTAAAAGTAGAAAAAATTACAAAAGCAGAAAAACCTGCTTATGTTTAGTTTAGTCTCAGCACAGATTGATGGCAAGCAAAGCCCTTTTCGCTTGTTTTTTGGCCGCTAAGCGCACAGCATATATTAAGCTTTCTAGCTTTCTAGCTTTCTAGCTTGCGACGCATGTGCGGAAACAAGATCACATCACGAATACTCGCCGAATCTGTAAACAGCATCACCAAACGGTCGATACCAATACCCTCACCGGCAGTCGGTGGCAAGCCATAAGACAAGGCTTCGATGTATTCTTCATCGAAATGCATGGCTTCGTCGTCGCCCGCGTCTTTTTCGGCGACCTGACCGTGAAAACGCTCTGCTTGGTCTGCTGGGTCGTTAAGCTCACTAAAGCCATTGGCCAATTCGCGGCCACCGATGAACAGCTCAAAGCGATCGGTGATTTCTGGATTGTCATCGCTGCGGCGCGCCAGCGGTGAAGTCTCAGCTGGGTACTCAGTGATAAAGGTTGGCTGGCGCAGCTGATGCTCGGCCGTTTCTTCAAAGATAATGGTTTGTAGTTTACCCACACCAAACACGTCTTTTACTGGTTGCTTGAGCGTTGTTGATACATACTCTGCCAGATAGTCACGATCATTGATACGTGACATGTCGAAGTTTTCGGCGTATTTGGCAATCGCATCAGACATAGACAGACGCACAAATGGCGCTTTTAGGCTGATGGCTTCTCCTTGGTAAGTAAGCTCTGTGGTACCCAAGATATCCATTGCCAATTCGTTAAATAAACGCTCGGTCAAATCCATCAAATCATGATAATCAGCATAGGCTTGATAAAACTCAATCATGGTGAATTCAGGGTTATGACGGGTCGATACCCCTTCATTACGGAAGCTGCGGTTGATCTCAAACACTTTCTCAAAACCACCGACCACTAAGCGCTTTAGATAAAGCTCAGGAGCAATGCGTAAATATAACGGCATATCTAGCGCGTTATGATGGGTCACAAATGGACGTGCCACTGCGCCACCTGGAATGGGATGCATCATCGGCGTTTCTACTTCCATAAAACGCTCACCCAGCATAAACTTGCGAATACCACTGATCACTTGACTGCGAACCATAAAGGTATCGCGTGTGGTCTCATTGGTCATCAAGTCAAGATGGCGATTGCGATAGCGCGCCTCTACATCGGCGAGGCCATGGAATTTGTTTGGCATCGGGCGTAGCGACTTGGTCAATAACGTGAACTCTTCGATATGGACGTATAAGTCGCCTTTACCCGAGCGTCCGATATAGCCTGACACCCCAACGATATCACCCAAATCCAATGATTTGATGGTGGCAAGTGTTTCTGGATCCAGCTCTTTACGAGCGACATATAGCTGAATACGACCCGTCATATCTTGAATGACAATAAACGCGCCGCGGTTCAACATGACGCGTCCTGCCACGTTGACCTGAGTTTTTTCGCCTTTTGCGACGTTGTCTTCGATTTCTTGTTTTGAGATACCTTCAAAGGCGGTTTGCAAATCTTTGGCGTAATCTGTGCGTTTAAAGGTGTTTGGATACGCCGGCTTGCCCGACTCTGTGATAGCGTCTAGCTTGGCTTGCAGTTGGGCAATCAGCTCATTGGATTCTTCTAATGTGGGCGCTTTCTCTTGGTTTTGATTATTGTGCTTTGACATAATACTTCTCAAAATGATTAGGTAATGAAATAAAAAACATAAAAATAATAGTAGAGCAGCTAAGAACACTGCCCGTTTAGATGGTACTTATCTATCTTTGCGACGCGCGGCTATTAATCGCCGCCACCGATACTGGCCATCAAGTCTGCTTGGTGCTCACGCAGTAGCGCATCAAGCAGCTCATCTAAATCGCCTTCCATGATTGAATCGAGCTTATAGAGAGTTAGGTTGATGCGGTGGTCGGTCATACGCCCTTGCGGGAAGTTATAGGTGCGGATACGCTCACTACGATCGCCGCTACCGACGAGGTCACGACGCATCTCATCTGCGGTATCGACCTGCGCTTGTACTTTGGCCTGCTGAATGCGTGATATCAGCATTTGCATCGCTTTTGCGCGGTTTTTGTGCTGGCTACGCTCTTGCTGACACTCTGCCACCACGCCTGTCGGTATGTGCGTCAAGCGCACCGCTGAGTCGGTGGTGTTGACGTGCTGACCACCTGCGCCACTTGAGCGATACGTATCCATCTTGATATCAGCAGGATTGAGCTCTACTGTATCATCAATCTCAACTTCTGGCATGACAGCCACCGTACACGCAGAGGTGTGGACACGGCCTTGACTTTCTGTTTCTGGTACACGCTGGACACGATGCGCACCTGACTCAAACTTTAAGCGTCCATAGACGCCGGTGCCTGAGACACGGGTGATGATTTCTTTGTAGCCACCGTGCTCGCCCTCATTTGCCGATAGCACCTCAACAGTCCAGCCTTGGTTTTGTGCATACTTTTGGTACATACGGAACAAGTCACCAGAGAAAATCGCCGCTTCATCGCCGCCCGTCCCAGCGCGAATCTCCAAAAACGCTGGCACCTTATCATTCGGGTCTTTGGGCAGCATCATGACGTTGAGCGCTTCTTCCATCTCAGCGATGGTTTCACGAGCACTGTCGATCTCATCGATCAGCATCTCTTTCATGTCAGGATCAGTGGCGTCAGCCAGCATCGCCTCAGCATCTGCTTGATCGGTTTCTGCACGCCCATAGTTCTGCCATAACGTGGTGATGTCCATCAAGTCACTATGCTCAACAGACAGCTCACGAAATTTATTATTGTCACTGATGACACTAGGATCGGATAATAAGGCGGTGACCTCTTCATAACGGTCTACCATCTGGTCTAAACGCAGGCGTAAGGATTCTTTCATAAAAGGACTTTTAATCAAATGAGGGGAATAAGAGAGTGATTATAGCAAATTTTTCCATTTAAATTAAAACCTGTCAGCAATCTGCCTATTATACTCATAAATTACCGCCTGTGCGGCCGAGCAGAAGTGATAGAAATCAATAGCTTGATACCATATCCTACTGACATAAAAAAATAGCCAAGATTGCTCTTAGCTATTTGTTGTTGTCGGTAGTGAACAACAGGTAACAGTAACTATCAGCCGCCGTGCTAGCGGTATCGCTGTCGTTTATACCTTGCGCACCAGCACCGAGCCGATCGAGTAACCTGCGCCAAATGAGCAGATGACACCCAAATCACCTGATGCCAGCTTGTCTTTGTAGCGATGGAAGACAATCATCGGACTGGCTGAGCTGGTATTGGCAAACTCATCGATGACGCTTGGCACGATGGCTTTGTCCGCATCACGCCCCACGACCGTGCGCAAGATAAGATCTAGCATATTGGCATTGGCTTGGTGCAGCCACATCATCTTCACATCATCCGCTGATAGCTCGTTTTCTGTTAGATGCTCGGTGATAATCTCCGACACTTTCGGACAGACCTCACGGAACACTTTGCGACCGTTTTGTAAAAACAGCTTATCCGTGACCGGCTCTTTGATATCAGGATACATCTCAGTCTGCGCCGCCAAAAACTCGGAGCGATCCATAAAACCGTATTCGTTTTTGATGTTGGTTGAAAACTGAGTAAACAGTTTTGAGTTGATAATCTCATAACCTTTAGGCGTCTCTAGCTCTTCGACGATAGAAGCCGTCGCCACATCACCAAAGATAAAATGACTATCACGGTTGCGCCAGTTTAAATGCGCTGAGGTAATCTCGACGTTGACCACAGCTACGCGTTTGGCCAGACCTGAGATGATAGAGCCGTGGGCTTGCGATAACCCAAACGTCGCGGCACTACAAGCAACGTTCATATCATAAGCAAAACCGCCTACCATGCCGATTTCGTTCTGAATCTCAATGGCGACTGCCGGATACGTACGCTGAAAGTTTGAACAAGCAAGAATGATACCGTCCAAATCGTTAGCCTCCAGCCCTGCATCCGCTAAAGCGTCTTTTAGTGCGGCGGCGCCCATCTCAGCCATGACTGATAGCTCTTCTCCAAGCTGGCGATAAGGAATCACAGGTGCCATGATTTCAGGATCTAAGATCCCGTCTTTTTCCATGACATAGCGTGATTTGATGCCAGATACTTTTTCGATAAATGCAGCTGATGAAGGCTGCAGTGCGGTCACAGTCTCTGCTGCGATCTCGTCGGCATGCTCATTGTTGTAGTTTTCGACATACTGGTTAAATGAAGCCACCAGCTCTTCATTGCTGATGCTATAAGGAGGAACGTATAGGCCGGTGCCCGTGATACAAGTCGTCATAATAAGCTTCCTTGTCTACTGCGGTAGTGCTTGGATAAGCGTAAAAGTGAAAAAATAAGGATGTTTTGCTTTCGGTGAATAAATGTAAACTTAAAATCAGAGCCTTTATTATGCCTGAATATTATTATTTTTCTAATACTTTGTTACAAATAATGCATTTGTGACGAAAAATAAGCAAAGACGGCCTTTATTTGTGGGCATCTACGCTATAATTACGAGGCTCAGGGCGTGATATGCGACTATTGAGCGCTCGCAAACAGTCAAAGCGTTTATATTTAGGAATATTAATGGTAGAGATTTTTAACTGGTTGTTTGGACAATACGCTGACTACTCCGCCTTATTTATTACTTTAGAGTTGATTGCGGTGGTATTTGGCGTAGCCAGCGTCATGCTCGCCAGCAAAACCAACATCCTTGTTTTCCCCATCGGCCTGATTAGCACCGCCATATTTGTCTACCTCCTATGGAAGTGGCAGCTGTTTGGCGATATGTTTATCAATGCCTATTATACCGTAATGAGCCTATATGGCTGGATTAATTGGTCAAAAAACAAAGCGAAAAACACCGTTTCAGACCATATCAACCCTACCAGCCAGCAAGACCGCGCGCTCAAGGAGGCTGACAGCGCCATCCAAGTTGAGCGGCTAAGCGCAAAAGATTTACCCATACTAGCGAGTCTGGCCGCGGCCACCATGGCCTTTGTGGCACTGGTGTATTACTTCCGCCCCGTGATAAACAATGGCTTTAGCTTTGAGGGTACCGTGCTGGGACTGCAGTTATTTACGTGGGTCGACTACACCGATATGCTAACCACGGCGCTGTTTTTGATGGCGATGTGGCTGATGGCACGACGCAAAATTGAGCACTGGCTATTGTGGATCGTCGCCGATGCCATCTCCGTACCGCTATACTTTTATAAAGGTCTCACCTTTACTGCACTACAATACGTAGTCTTCACTCTGATCGCAATCTGGGCTTATTATGAATGGCAACAACGCTATCGCAAACAACCTCAAACAGCATACGCCTAAATCCGTCGTCAATGTCGCAGTATTGGGCGCTGAAAGCACTGGCAAGACCACGTTGTGCCAAGATCTGGCGGCGCATTTTGCCAGTCCTTGGGTGCCAGAGTATATGCGCACTTACCTACAAGCCAAATGGGATAACGAGCAGCTGACCTGTACGTGGGAGGATTTATTGCCTATCGCGCAAGGTCAGATTGAGTTAGAAAACAAACGCGCAATGCAAGCGGCACAGCTACCTGCTGGCCAGCGTTATGTATTCTGTGATACCAGCTTGTTTGAGCTGATGGTTTATTCAAACTGGTACTATGGCGACTGTCCTCTTGCCCTGACTCAGGCGGCATTGGCGCATCATTATGACCTGATACTACTGACTGAGGTCGATACGCCGTGGGTCGCCGATGACTTGCGTGATGCGCCGCATGAGCGTGATGAGATTAGCCGCTACTTTGCGGATCAGCTTAGTGTTCATCACAAGTCATTTAGACGTATTGGTGGTGATAGGCAGACTCGTGTTATGCAGGTAGCAGAGTGGTTAAACAATTTTGATTGTGTGTAAATTCTTGCTTAGGCTATTTTAATAAAAACAGTGACTGGTATGGCTTATCTGACAATCTGGCTATTGAGCGCTTTTGCCCAGTTTTTGCAGTTATTCTGACAGCGCGAGCATACTTGATTAGGGCTTGTGATATGCTCGATATAACCGCAGTACATGCAAGCATAATGCACGCCTGACTCTACCTGCTCCACTGGCTGATACTGTTTAGGAAAAAGCGGCATACCGTAGCCTGTTTGCTCAGGTGGGTATAATAAGACGCTAAAATTGCCATCGGTTTCTAGCAGGCCGGTACGCACTTGCCCTAGATGCTCCACGCCCTGCTGACGCATCTCAGCAAAAAACTCATCGTGCGACATCTTGCCTTTTTTGATTTTGTCGAGCACCAGCATCCCATCTTCTACGATATACAGCGATTTTCCTTCTAGCAAATTTTCAAACGGCTGAAACTTCATCATCGCCCACGTACACAAGCGATACAGCAAGATGACGGTACTCATAATCAGCACCGCTTGGATGATCGGTAAATCCTCAGTAAACATCGGATCGCCAGCGATAGAGCCTAATGACAAAATGATAGTCAGCTCAAATATAGATAACTGACGGACGCCGCGCTTACCCGTAAAGCGCAAGAACGTAATAATCAGTACAAACATCACAGTCACACGTACCAATATCTCTAGGGCAAATGCCCACGTAGTATCATAAATAAAAATGCTCGCCCAATCCATAAATGGTTCCTTGTTGTTATTTTTAATAATGCTCTATTTTATGCAAAACTTGTGTCAATCACTGTAGGAATTATTTTTGAAATCCACCTTTTATACCATAGTCGCGTTAATTGCATTTGCCGCAAACTCTTTATTTTGTAGGATGGCGCTGGCGGAGGGCTATATCGATGCTTGCACCACCCTTCGCCTGCTGAGTGCCGCGATGAGCTTGGCGGTGGTGATGTCGGTGCACACCTACTGGCTGCATCAGCAAAAACCACATCAAAAAAACCTACATCTAAATACCGCGACTGATGACGCTATTTTACAAGATAAAGGTAGCTGGATAAGTAGCATCAGTCTGGTGGTTTATGCGCTGTGTTTTTCGATTGCATATACAGCATTAGATACAGGCACAGGCGCGCTGATTTTGTTTTCGGCAGTACAGCTGACGATCTACGTGATAGTCCTTTCGAGCGTAAGGCTATTAGTGCACGGTTTGAGGATGAGCTTAATGACTATGGCAAAGGGTTTCGGCGTATCGGTGGCGATAGAATATCGCGAGTACGGCAAGTAGCAGTATGGTTGCAAGAATTAAGCTAATTTTGCTTAGGCTATTTATCAAAGATAGCTATTAAAATAACGTCAAAACCTGCCAATACCAGTGCCTCCATTCATTTTCATAATTTTTCCATCTTTCTTGCACCGCTTTTTAGCATGGCTCCTCTACGCTGTTATTTAACTTTACGGACTTGTTATCTGAGTCGCTAGTCAAATCATCAGCTTGAGGACGCTCGCATGCAAAAAACCTTATTTATAAAACTCACTGTCATCGCTAGCCTTTGTGTGCTCTTTGCCATTGGTCTGACGATGTTTAGTAACGTTATTACTGAAAGACAGTACTATGCTGACTCCGTGGTTCGCGAAATCGCCGATCAGCATGTCAACCCACAAGAGATTATTACCCCTTTTATCGCCATTCCCGTCACCACGACACCAGAATGTACAAGCGCTGCTAATAAAGCCAATAAATGTGCGCCGCCCTTTACAACCATAGATACAGTTTTTGCGGCGCAAAGCTTGGCGACTCAAAACCTTGACGTCAGTACTGACACTTATCAGCGCGGCATCTATCACGCGACTAGCTATAATGGCGATATCAGTTTTAAGCAAAGCTATAAGCCGCAGACAGCTATAGAGTCTATTGAGACTGCCGATGTGCAAACCGATATGCCGGATACTATTGCAGTGCGTGACACTATAACAATGGCAAAGCAGACAATCACGCACTGGGAGCAAGCTAAGCTCATTATTCCGGTATCAGACTTACGCGGCGTGCCCACATTGCCTACTGTCACAATAGACAAGCAAACTCTAAAAGCCACTTATCCAAGCGTGTCTATGCTCAACGGCTTAAGCTACGTAGAAGTCGCCTTACCACAAAACACCGTAACGCAATTAAAAGCCAATGCTACGGCTTTGCCTCATACCGCAAATAGTAATATTAACGCCAACCAAGCTATTGATATTACTATTGATTTACCGCTTTCCGGTATTAGTAACCTAAACACAGTCCCTACCGGCTCAAACTTTGAGCTGAGTATGCAAAGCAACTGGCATGCACCAAACTTTATAGGTAAAGCTTTGCCGAATACTAAAGACTTTAGTGCTGAGGGATTTACTGCTAACTGGCAAAACCAGTACCTGACTGTGGCTAATAATCAATATTTATCGCAGTGCTTGAGCACGGCAAACAATAGCTGCACCGTTGATAGCAGAGCGCGCTTAAACAATGGCAATCATGCTGATTATGAGGCGGCAGCAGTCGTCGTACAAGAAGCTGCCGGTAGCATAGGTAGCACCAATCACGGCAACCTAAATAGCGTGCGTCTTAATAGCTTTGGGGTCAGTTTCGCAGAACCTAACGATGTTTATTTGCAAACAGAACGTACCATGAAATACGCTCTACTATTAATTTTGATCTCATTTGGCACTTTCTTTTTATTTGAAGTGATTAAATCGAGTCGCATCCATCCGATTCAGTATTTGTTAGTAGGCTGCGCGCTATTGACGTTTTATGTGTTATTACTGCCATTAGCTGAGCAAATCGCTTTTTGGCAAGCTTATGCTATTGCAGGTAGTAGCTGCGTTGGGCTGATCGGTTGGTACACTTATTATGTGCTCGGCGGCGTCAGGCGAGCGGTTATCTTTACCGCTATCTTAGCCGGTCTCTACGCCGCCTTTTATGGCATTCTCACCACTGAAGATCTAAATTTACTGTTAGGTGCGGTCTTCTGCTTTATACTACTCGCCTGCGTCATGATCATGACCCGTAAAATTGACTGGTACAAAGTTGCGTGATAAGTCGCGTAATCACAAGTTAATACTAGCTAAACATTTGGCGCTTGATAAGCGCCAAAATTGAGTGATAAGGGATTGTTTTGAAAGCCGCTGTTTATACTATCATTACTCTGCTCGCCTTTGCCGCCAATTCTCTACTATGCCGAATGGCATTGATGGAAGGGGCTATCGATCCTTGGAACTTTACGATTTTGCGGCTACTGAGCGGCGCTATTTGTTTAGGTATTATCATAATCATTCATACTCATCGTCTAAAACATCAGACACAAACCGCGACTTCTTTTAACAGCGACTCTAACACTGACAATAATAACGCTGCTGTTGCTGCTATTTTAGAAGATAAAGGCAGCTGGCTTAGTAGTGTCAGTTTAGTGGTCTACGCGCTTTGTTTTTCGCTTGCTTATGTGGATCTAGATACCGGCACTGGGGCGCTCATATTATTTGCTGCTGTGCAACTGACGATGATAGGTTGGGGTATTTACCAAAAGGAGCAATTAACTGTACTGCAGTGGCTTGCGCTAGCTTGCGCGCTGATTGGCTTTGTCTATTTGATGCTCCCTTCAGCAGCCATACCTTCTTTTACAGGCGCTCTGACTATGGCACTTAGCGGTATAGCTTGGGGCATCTATAGTATACGCGGCAAAGCTTGTCTCTCGCCGCTACGAGCTACGGGGTTTAATTTTATCAGAAGCCTAATCGCTATCCCTTTTTTGTTGATAGTCGCTATCAGCCATTGGGTTGGGATAAGTATGCAAGGCGTGGTGCTAGCAGTAATATCAGGCGCGATTACTTCTGGCCTCGGCTACTGTATGTGGTATGTGGCTATGCCCTTGTTAAAAAATACTCAAGCGGCAGTGGTGCAGCTTTGTGTACCGATAATTGCAGCACTAGGAGGTGTTTTGTTTTTGTCAGAAACTCTGAGCTTACGCTTTATTATCGCAAGTATAGTCATCTTAGGGGCGGTACTGGTGTTTATCTTAAACAAAAAAACAGTGTAAACAAAAAACCAAATATCGCTCAATCACTTAACCGATCAGGACTTAGCAAATCACGAAAAAGACAGAAATAATTACCTTAGTAAACTCTAACCATAACACGAAATTACATTCGAGCATGTATCATATTGCTCAGTATAACAACTCAAATTCACTTACCAACTTGAGGAATATCGTTTATGAAAAAATTACTTGCTGTTGCTCCTTTTACCGTTTTGTTAGCCGCTTGTGCAACCAACGCTCCGACCACCACTGCCCCAACCACTGCTGCCAAACCAGTCGTTCAGTCATTTACCTGTGAAGACGACGGCATGATTACTGCCGCCTATGCAGCGGATGGTCAAGCGGCCAATCTAAACGTCACCTTGCCAAAAGTAGGTCTACAAGACGCGAAAATCACGCTAGAGCAAGCAGTATCAGGCTCTGGCGTACGTTATGTAAACAATGTAAACCCAAAGACCACCTATGACTGGCATACCAAAGCAGACTTTGGCATTATGACCATCACCTCAGACAATGGTCAACAGTATCAAGTAAACTGCCAACTATAGTTATTGACTATAAATAATGTATCGACCAGTGTTTTTACACTTATGAATGATGAGAGTCAGTAGTGAAGCTACTGGCTCTTTTTTATTGTACCAACCGCAATCAAGACAATCCCAATGTTGGGAGACAATGACTGATACCTGACATCCACGCCCTAAAAAGACGTGGCTTTACGGTGCTTTTTGATAAAAAATGATTGACTTCTCTTATATATTCGATATATAACATATTATATATTCTAATTAATGAATGTATTGCGATGCGTCTGTTACGTATTCATCAGAATATATGGGAGGCTGCTATGATTCATCTAAGCTACACTATCAAATGCTGGGCATTGGGCGTTGCTTTTTTTGTCGGCTTTTACTTTATGGTGCTGCTAAGTGACCCCAGTTTTAGCAAATATGTCTATATACTGGCCCTGAGTACCGTACTTTTTCCCATTGCCAAACGGGCCGTCGATGCGATGATGAATTTTTTTGCCCCAAACACTGAGCTGTTTAATGGTTTGTTACCTTCATTGCTGATCAATATCTTGATCTGGATATTTACCCCATTTATCGTAGCACTCGCAGTCATTGCCTTTATTTTGCATAGTATGGGCGTACTGACAGAGAATATCGGTCATTAGCCAAGCGTAGTGACGGGGATGTCCGTTATGTCGACCTACCCATCACCTTGCATCGCTAAACCCTCAAGCTTTACCTCTCGAGATAAATGATAACCAAAAATTTTTGTTCAATTATGCATAGTGTAATAAATATTCATATTATTTTTTATGGCACATCAGCTTGATTAGGTTTTAAAAGCTATTATCCTACCCAGTTTTTTGTCTAAACCTCATAGATTCGAGAGTAGCTAGCCATATCAAAGGTAGGATAATCAGCGCAGACCCTACTAACAAAGTCATATTTGGTACTTCATTAAACCATATGATTCCAACCCCCACCGCTCCTATTAAACCTGAGTATTCCGCACTAGAGACTTTGTACGCTTCAATGTGTCGATACACCTGTACGCATATACCTGCATAAATCAAAATGAATATATTTGAATTGGCGGCCGCAATCAATGAGCGCCAATCAAATGGCTGTCCTTCCCAAATAGCCAAACCAAGCGCGAATGGAATTCCTAATAAATTGGTCAAAAGTAGCGTTTGATAGACAGTATGATGTTGTGGAAGTTTACGAACTAACAGATTGTTTAGCGCCATGGTTACCGCCACTATAAGGGCAAACACCGCCCCTAAATTGATCTGTTTCGGTTGTACAATAACGAGGATACCAGCAAAACCTAACATAGAGGCTGCGATAGTCGGAAAGTTTAATCTGTCTTTATAAAATAAAAAACCCAGTGGTAATACAAATAAAGGGGCGGCATAAAAAATAGCATTCGCAGTCGCAAGAGGCAGTGCTTGAAGAGACAGTACCATGAATATCACACCCAATAACCACACGTGACTACGAACAAAGTGCCATTTTATATCACTGAATAACTTGTTCTTTTTATTAATTAAGGAAAATGGCAACAGCATTAAAACCGCTGTGCATTGACGAAACAGGATAAATTGATATACCGCCGTCTCAGAGGGCAAGGCCTTTATCAAGGCGTCTGAGAAGACCGCAATGATATTTCCTAGTACCAATAGCGTCATGGCAAATGCAACACTCATCTTTGGCATTCTTAGCCTCCTCACCCTACTCTAAATTCAGAAACTGTTAAAACCCCAATGGGTTCATGCTGATTTAACGATCTGTCAGGCAGTATATTCAAGTAAGAGTATGATGTATAATGATATAAAACATATTTAGTATTAACTGAGGTAATAATGGATTTACCACCGCTGCGTGCAATACAGTGCTTCGAGTCCGTTGCACGGCTTAACAGCTTTTCAAAAGCAGCACAAAGCCTCAATGTGACACAAAGTGCAGTCAGTCACCAAATACGCATCCTTGAGGAGTATCTTGGGGAAGTAATGTTTTACAGGCAAGGCCGGACCTTTTCATTGACAGAGGTTGGTGAGCGTTATTTCACAGATGTGAGTCGCGCATTGGGTCTTCTTTCAGATAGTAGTCAGATTATTAAACATGGAAAACCTGGGCATATACGCTTAGCTCTGTACAGTTCAGTCGCAGTGAATTGGTTGATTCCTCGACTAGAAGACTTCTATAGACAGTATCCAGAAATAGAACTTACTTTAGACATGGTTAATCATCCCTCTGATTATAATGAGCAAAGGGCCGATTGTTATATCACCGTCGATCCTCCTCCACATGCTTTCATCAGTAAGTTTTTATTTACTGAAACTTTATATCCTGTTTGTGGTCAAAAGCTTTGGGAGAAAATAAGAGATAAACCCCTTCCTGACGCATTGTGGCGGCATCCAATATTGTCTGTGAGATATGCAGATACGAGCGAGAATACAGCGGAGGATTGGCTGCGATGGTGTAAGGCAGGCGGATTTGAATTACCAAGCGATATAAAGATAAATCATTTTAGTCATGTACTATTAGCGATAGAAGCCGCACGGTACAATCTGGGTATTACTCTTACCAATAATTATATGATGCAGGATGATGCTTATAAACAAAATATCGTTAGAGTTCCAATGCATGAATTTCTAACAGGGGATAACTTTTACTTCGTTTGTAAGGAATTAAGGAATAATCAGGATGATATTATTAAATTAAGCGAATGGCTGGAATCCCAATGTAATTAAAAAAGGGGCTGTCCTAGATAAGCAATAGCAGATAGAAACCATCCCAAAGATGTGATTCATCACAGTGATCGCGGCGTTCAGTACTTATCCATTCTCTATACCTCTAGGATGACGGATTCTGGCGTCATTGCATCTGTTGGTACCACAGGTGACTCATACGACAATGCGTTGGCTGAAACGGTCAATGGACTGTATAAGTCTGAGGTGATTCATTATTTAAAGCAGAACTGGACTGGTGTGAACGATGTTGAACTAGCAACTCTTGAGTGGGTGGACTGGTTTAATAAAAAAAGATACATAGTGCGATTGGCTATGTGTCGCCTTTTGAGTTTAAAAAGCGGTATATAAGAGACCATCCCGAATTCTGTGTAACTGCGATTTAGATTAAATGTCTGCTGATACGGTCATCGAACATAATCATAAAGCGATTGAGCGCCGCCGTCCAGTTTCGAATCGGCATTGACCACCTTGACG
>NZ_CAJHBJ010000042.1:0-15162 GCF_904846595.1 Psychrobacter sp. HII-4
AAATGTGCCAGTTTCATCAACTACAGATCATCACTAGATACTTAACACGTCGACCTCAAAATGTCGCTAGTATCGCCCTTAGACAGCTCGCCTTAAACATAAAGTATTATGATAAAACTACATTCATCCAAGACTTAGATAGCTGGTATTTGACCCATGAAGGCTACTTAAATGAGCGTAGTATCAATACGGATACTGGTAAGACTTGGTACACCCATAAGCGTCTTAGAAGTGCCTATAGAAGCTTAAGAACCAACAGTGATTGGTTATTCACTTATAGAGAATTGGAGGACTTAAACATCCCAAATACGACCAATTCTCTAGAAGGGTTGTTTAGTGAGTTAAAACGCCAATTAGGTAGTCATAATGGGCTAAAGAAACAACGTAAGCTTAAGTTTATTAACGACTTTTTAATGACATACTCTGCTAATTAGCCTGAAAAATGTCCATTAGAGACTAACCGCTAGTTTTTAGCCTGAATTTTGTCCATTACACCGAGATTACGTGTTTCTACTTAGTCTCGTTAAATAACTCACGCCCGACCAGCATACGGCGTATCTCACTGGTGCCTGCACCGATCTCATAGAGCTTGGCATCACGCCAAAAGCGACCGAGCGGATATTCATTGGTATAGCCATTACCGCCAAAGATTTGAATGCCCTCGCCGGCCATCCATGTGGCTTTTTCGGCGCACCACAAGATCACACTGGCGCAGTCTTTGCGCACTTCTCGGCTATGACCTGCGCCGCGCTGATCGAGCATATCGAGGTTTTTACCGACCGTGTATAAGAAACTGCGCCCTGCTTGCAGGATGGTATACATATCGGCGACTTTACCTTGGATCAGCTGAAACTCACCGATCGCTTGCCCAAACTGCTTGCGGTCGTGAATATAAGGCACGACATTATCCATCACCGCTTGCATGATGCCGATCGGGCCTGCAGCAAGTACCGCACGCTCATAATCAAGGCCGCTCATCAGCACTTTGACGCCATTGCCGACGCCGCCTAAGATATTATCACTTGGCACTTCGACATTATCAAAGATCATCTCACCGGTATGGCTGCCGCGCATGCCGAGCTTGTCGAGCTTTTGTGCGGTGCCAAAGCCCTTCATGCCTTTTTCAACGATAAATGCCGTCATGCCTTTGGCACCCAGCTCTGGATTGGTCTTGGCATACACCACCATCACGTCGGCATCTGGACCATTGGTGATCCACATTTTGCTGCCGTTTAGCACATAATTGCCGTCTTTTTCTTCGGCTTTGAGCTTCATACTGACCACATCTGAGCCAGCGCCCGTTTCACTCATCGCTAAAGCCCCGATGAATTCACCACTGATGAGCTTAGGCAAATACTTTTGTTTTTGCGCCTCATTACCATTGCGTTTGATTTGGTTGATGCATAGGTTGGAGTGCGCGCCATAGCTCAGCGCTACAGAGGCAGAAGCGCGGCTGATCTCTTCCATCGCAACCATATGAGCCACGTAGCCCATATCCGAGCCGCCGTACGCTTCAGGAACAGTAATGCCATGCAAACCCAAGTCGCCCATTTTCTGCCATAAATCCATTGGGAACTCATCGCTGCTGTCGATTTCGCTTGCGCGCGGGGCGATTTCATTGGCCGCAAACTGCTGTACCACGTCACGTAGCGCGTCAATATCTTCGCCAAGCTGAAAATTTAACCCAGGTAAACTCATAACCATTCCTTGTATTTTGATGTTTAATTTTTTAAAAATTCAGATCCAATTAAAAAAAGACCATATAGCTTATGACTCGCTTTATTTTCTTAGTCAAGACTGACGCTTATTAATCAGCGCACGCGCCACGCTTGAGCCATTGCGGCGACCTAAAAACTCACTGATACGCTCGCCAGCGACGACCAATTTATCCAAATCTATGCCAGTGCTAATACCCATACCATGCAGCATATAGACGACATCTTCGGTGGCTACATTACCCGTTGCGCCTTTGGCATAAGGACAACCGCCAAGCCCAGCCACTGAAGTATCAAATTCGCTGACACCCATCTGTAGTGCGGCTAAAGTATTACTCACGGCTTGACCATAAGTATCATGAAAATGGCCTGATAGCATAGCGATGTCAGCATATTCTAATGCGGCTTGTAGGGCGCGCTGTACTTTTAGCGGGGTGCCGACGCCAATCGTATCAGCAATACCAATCTGCTCTGAGCCAATCTCAACCAAACGCTTGGTCACATATGCGACTTGGCTTGGGTCAATCTCGCCTTCATAAGGGCAACCAACCGTACAAGAGATGACGCCGCGCACTTTGATGCCATGCGCTTTTGCCGCAGCGGCAACGGGCGCAAAACGCTCGATGCTTTCATCGATACTGCAATTGATGTTTTTTTGACTAAAAGTCTCGCTGGCTGAGCCGAAGATAACGATTTCATCAGGACGATGTGTAATCGCATTATCAAAGCCGCGCATATTGGGTACCAGTACCGAATAGATAACATCGTTATGCCGCGTCTCTGCCAGTGCGGTCATCAGCTCACTGTTGTCGCCCATTTGTGGTACCCACTTTGGCGAGACAAAGCTGGTCACTTCCAGCTTTTTGACGCCTGCTGCGATTAAATCGTTGATAAGCGTTTGCTTAACCGCCGTCGGTACCGTCATGGCTTCGTTTTGCAAGCCATCACGTGGGCTAACATCCACGATGGTGACGTGCTCTGGATACGAATGGCTCATGATTATTATCCCTTTACTGTTCTTATATTTCGGTTCTTATAGTCGAATCCACATAAATCAGATACATGGCTATCAAGTCGCTCAATGAAACGTTGTTTTCCTTGCGTGCTGTGCCTGCGCCGACAGATGCTACGAAAAACAACTTTTCATCTCACTGTATCGTTTTTATATCGAATTGACTATCTATTCCATTTTTTATACTTCAGCGCTTAAGCGCCGCTAGCTTCTGTATTAATACGTAGCAGCTCATCACCATCAGCCACCGAATCACCCGCTGCAAATAACAACTCTCCCACCACGCCATCGGTGGGTGCGGTAATGGTGTGCTCGATTTTCATCGCTTCGATGACGGCGAGTGGCTCGCCTTTTTTTACGCTATCGCCGACAGCCACTTTAAAGGCAACGACCTGCCCTGGCATCGGTGATTTTAGGCTACCGACTGCTGCAGACTCTTCGCCCACATGCGCCATAATATCGACAAGTGTAATTTCATCACGGCCACGATCGGTGAACACATAGACGGTTTCATTGTTCACCCAGCTCTGCGCATTGATACGTGCGCCATCGAGCCATAATGTATGATTGTGCGCGTCATCGCTGGCGTAACTGACCTCACCTTCATATACCGCTTCGGTTGGCGCGGCGACATTGGCATTGGCATTTTTGTCAGCGTTCGCGATTTCTTTTTCGATCACTAGTGTAAAGCTGCTCAGATTATCTGTACCTTTTTTGCCACCCGTGGCAGTGGCGTTGTGCCAATGACTAATGCGTGCGCTATAAGATTGTTCATCATAAACCAGGCTAAACGAGCGTGCGTAATCGTTATAAGCACGGAATCCTGTCGGCTTACTAAACGGATCGGCGTCTTGTGCCATGCCTTCACTAGCCAGCTGCTGGGCGATAGCAGTCACCACCAGCGTCGATAAATCAAGTGGATGCTGATCAAATAACTCGTCCGCCTCGCGCTCGATAAGCGCCGTATCGAGATTGGCCTGACTAAACGACTCAGTATTTAAAATATAACGCAAAAACGCCACATTATTTGGCAAACCGACGATACGCGTTTGAGCGAGTGCGCGATCGAGTTTGGCCAATGCCTGCTCGCGAGTCGGCGCATGCACGATAAGCTTGGCAATCATAGAGTCGTAGAATGGGCTAATCACATCGCCTTCGCGTACGCCATCGTCGATACGTACATCGGCAACATCAAAGGTGCTGTGCTCAGGCTTTTGATACGTAAAGAGTGTACCCGTCGCTGGCAAAAAATCATTGTCAGGGTTTTCCGCGCAAATACGCGCTTCAATCGCATGGCCATTAATCGCCAAATCATCTTGCGACTTTGGCAATGGCTGACCGGAGGCGACCAAGAGCTGCCACTCGACCAAATCGACACCAGTAATGGCTTCACTGACTGGATGCTCAACTTGTAGGCGAGTGTTCATCTCCATAAAATAAAAGCTCATCGTGCCTTCGCGCTGCTCAACGATGAACTCAACCGTCCCTGCACCGACATAGCTGACCGCACGCGCCGCCTCAATCGCCGCTGTCCCCATCGCTTCACGCATCGCTGCATCGACGCCTGGCGCTGGCGCTTCTTCTAGCACTTTTTGATGGCGGCGCTGCACCGAGCAATCACGCTCAAACAGATGCACATAGTTGCCATGCGTATCACCAAATACTTGGATTTCGATATGGCGCGGCTTTAGCGCGTATTTTTCGATGAGTACCTGATCATTGCCAAAACTGGTAATGGCTTCGCGGCGACAAGAGTCTAGCATTTCGATAAAATCGCTGCTTTGCTCGACGATACGCATGCCTTTACCGCCGCCACCGGCACTGGCTTTAATCAACACAGGATAGCCGATTGCATCGGCCTTCGCTTTTAAAAACTCGGCATCTTGATTGTCACCATGATAACCCGGTATCAGCGGCACGCCAGCCGCTTCCATCAAACGCTTGGACTCAGATTTACCGCCCATTGCGCGAATTGCATCAGCGGATGGACCGATAAACACCAGCCCCGCATCCTGACAGGCTTGTGCAAAGTCGGCGTTTTCACTTAAAAAGCCATAGCCTGGATGGATCGCTTGCGCGCCCACATCGCGAGCAATCGCAATGATCGCATCGCCTTTTAGATAGCTGTCTTTCGGCGACGATCCGCCCAAATAAACGGCTTCATCACAGACGGCGACATGCTTGGCGCCGCGGTCAGCATCAGAATAAACAGCGACGGTACGGACGCCTAAGCGCTTGGCAGTCGCGGCCACACGGCAGGCAATCTCACCACGGTTGGCGATTAAAATTTTAGAAAACATAACTATCCCTGTGTCTTGTCATTTTTATTTGTCAGCTTGGCTATCGTTGTTTGTCGCTAATCTGCCGTCAGCCAATCAGGCTTACGCTTTTGCAAAAACGCTTGCACGCCTTCCTTACCTTGTGTGGATGAGCGAATATCAGCGATGCCTTTTACCGTATCGGCGATCAGCTCGTCACTAATGGGCGCGCCTGCGATATCATGCAACAGCTGCTTGCAGGTTTTCACCGCATCGGGGCTGTTTTTGACCATTTTGGCACAAAACGTCGCCACCGCATCGTCGAGCGCTTCCTCGCTGACGCGCTCATGGATAAAGCCTAATTGACGCGCTTTTTTGGCATCAAACACTTCTGCACTTAAAAAGTAGCGATGCGATGCCCTAGCCCCTAATGCTCTTACGACATACGGACTAATGGTGGCAGGCGCTAGTCCCAAACGCACTTCACTGAGGCAAAAATTGGCAATTTTCACCGCGATGGCCACATCACAGACGGCAACCAGACCCATGCCACCTGCATAGACATCGCCTTGAATGGCAGCCACGGTTGGCTTAGGGCATTCATAAATGGTTTTGAGCATTTGCGCGAGTTTATCGGCGTCGGCTAGATTTTCTTCATAGCTATAATCCGCCATGGCGCGCATCCAGTTTAAATCGGCACCCGCACAGAACGCTTTGCCTGCTGCCGCTAGCACGATGACTCGCACATTATCATCAGTGCCAAGCGTGGTAAAAACCTCTGTCAGCTCAGCGATCATTTCATCGTTAAAGGCATTGCGTATCTCAGGGCGGTTTAGCGTCACCGTCGCCACGTGCTGTTCGATATCAACCAATAGGCTTTTATAACTATTCATATAGGGTTATCTCAATGTTTTGTGGTAACTTTTACATGTCTTTTTTTACGGATAATTTTGCGTAATGTTCTCGGCCTTAGTAACTCAGTTTTTATTTTAAACCAACGCATTCTCTCATCGAAAATATAGTATCAATCTACATTCTAAAGACCCCAAACGTCGTCTCTTCAATCGGTGCGTTATAGGCGGCGCTTAGCCCCAATGCCAGCACTTGACGCGTATCAGCAGGATCAATCACCCCATCATCCCACAAGCGCGCGGTGGCATAATACGGATGGCCTTGCGCTTCGTACATATCTCGAATCGGTGCTTTAAAGGCCGCTTCGTCCTCGCTACTCCATGTCTCGCCCTTACGCTCGAAGTTATCGCGCTTAACGGTGGCCAAGACCGATGCCGCTTGCTCACCGCCCATCACCGAGATGCGCGCATTTGGCCACATCCACAAGAAGCGCGGACTATAAGCACGGCCACACATACCGTAGTTACCCGCACCGAACGAGCCACCGACGATGACGGTAAACTTCGGCACTTTGGCATTGGCCACCGCCATGACCATCTTAGCACCATGACGGGCGATGCCTTCGTTTTCGTATTTACGGCCGACCATAAAGCCGGTGATGTTTTGTAAAAACACCAGCGGGATTTTGCGTTTGCAGCACAGCTCGATAAAGTGCGTGCCTTTTTGCGCCGACTCGCTGAACAGAATGCCGTTATTGGCGATAATGCCAACTGGCATGCCCTCGATATGAGCAAAGCCGCAGACCAGCGTGTTGCCAAAGCGCGCTTTAAACTCATCAAACTCGCTGTCATCGACGATGCGAGCGATGATTTCTTTGATATCAAAGGGCTGACGCTTATCGGTCGGAATGATGCCGTATAATTCTTTGGCATCGTAGCGCGGTGGACGCGGTTTGATTTGATTGGGAATTTGCTTGGCAGGACGGTTAAGGTGACTGACGATATCACGCGCAATCGATAACGCATGCGTGTCGCTTTGTGCCAGATGATCAACGACTCCTGACAGACGGGTATGTACATCACCGCCGCCCAAATCCTCGGCGCTGACCTCTTCGCCCGTTGCTGCTTTTACTAGTGGCGGCCCACCCAAAAAGATGGTGCCTTGCTCTTTGACGATGATGGATTCATCGCTCATCGCCGGTACATACGCGCCGCCTGCCGTACAGCTACCCATAACCACCGCGATTTGCGGAATACCCGCCGCACTCATATTGGCTTGGTTAAAGAAGATACGACCAAAGTGCTCTTTGTCAGGGAATACGTCATCTTGGTTGGGCAAGTTTGCGCCGCCTGAGTCCACCAAATACACGCAAGGCAGATTGTTTTCTTGCGCAATCTCTTGCGCGCGCAAGTGCTTTTTGACTGTCATTGGATAATAGGTACCGCCTTTTACCGTGGCATCATTACAGACAATCATACACTCAGTACCATTGATACGGCCAATACCGGCAATCACGCCCGCAGCGGGTATCTCTTCGCCATACATGTCGTGCGCGGCCATCGGAGCGATCTCTAAAAACGGGGTGCCGACATCCAGCAAACGCTCGACTCGCTCACGTGGCAGCAGCTTACCACGCGCTAAATGCTTGGCGCGTGCCCGCTCTGAGCCGCCCTGAGCGACTTTACGCAGGTGTACATATAAGTCATCGACCATCTCTTGCATGGCGGCACGGTTTTGCTGAAAATCGCTGGCGTTTGGACTCAGTTTACTGGTTATGATAGTGCTCATGATATCCCTTTTCTTTGCTGCGTAAGTGCAAGTGATTGATTATATGGTTTATAGTGACTGCTGGTCATACGACTGCTAGCCGATAGATTGGTAACCATTTGTCTTTTGTATCACTCACCGATGTCGTGGATGTTCTGTATCCGAGAAGTGCGCTTAGTCTAAACCCAGCTCTGCTTTCATCTGCTCGATAATCTTATACTTTTGAATTTTGCCAGTGATGGTCATCGGATACTCTTCAACAAACCGATAATAAGTCGGTACCTTATAATGAGCAATGTGCTCACTACAAAACTGGCGCACGTCGTCTTCACTCAAGCAGCCCGGCTCTTTGGGAATAATCCAAGCGGCCAGCACTTCACCATACCGCTTATCTGGTACGCCAACGATTTGTACATCGCGAATCTTGGGATGGCGATATAAGTAGTTCTCAATCTCAACCGGATAGATGTTTTCGCCGCCGCGGATGACCATGTCTTTACTACGGCCGACGATTTTGACATAGCCGTCCTCATCCATGGTAGCCAAATCGCCAGTATGCATCCAGCCATCTTGGATCGCTTCACGAGTTTTAAAGCGGCTGCCCCAATAGCCTTTCATCACCGAGTAGCCGCGTGTGAGCAGCTCTCCTGTCTCCCCTAACGGCACAATCTCACCCGTCTCGGTATCGACGACTTTCACCTCAAGCGCAGGCTGTACCAGGCCAACGGTCGAGACTTGCTTCTCAAGCGGCGTGTGCTCGTTGGTCTGGCAAGAGACTGGGCTGGTCTCGGTCATGCCATAAGCGATGGTTACCTCTTTCATATGCATCTTATCAATGACACGGCGCATGACCTCAATCGGGCAACTAGAGCCGGCCATAATGCCTGTACGTAAGGTCGATAAATCAAATTTTTCAAACTCAGGGTGATCAAGCTCGGCGATAAACATCGTCGGTACACCATGCAGCCCCGTACATTTTTCTTCTTCGACTGCTTGTAGGACTGATAACGGCTCAAAGCCATCGTTTGGATAGACGATACAACCGCCATGCGTCAAGATGGCCAAATTGCCGAGCACCATACCAAAACAGTGATATAGCGGCACAGGAATACACAGTCTATCCTCGAAAGTAAGGTTCATCGCCTCACCGATGAAATAGCCGTTATTGAGGATATTGCGATGGCTTAAGGTCGCGCCTTTTGGCGTCCCAGTCGTGCCACTGGTGAACTGAACGTTAATCGCGTCGGTGTTTTTTAGCTGCGCTTGACGCTCGGCCACGCGCGGATCGTTGGCATCGCCTTCCGCCATCCAGTCAGAGAATTTTTGCATAAAACCAAACGTTTCGTCAGAGTCTGGCTCATCAATCCAAATGATACGCTCGATGGTTGGAATCTCGACCAAATCTAGCTGGGTGTAGTCTTTATGATAAATCTCAGGGCACAGCTCACGGATAAGGCCAGCGTAGTCGCTGCTTTTGAAATGGCGCATGAGCACGAGTGCCGAGCAGCCGAGTTTATTGAGCGCATATTGCAGCTCAAAAGTACGATAGGCCGGGTTGATATTGACGAGGATCACGCCGACTTTGGCCGTGGCAAGCTGCATAAGTAGCCATTCGGCGTTGTTGTGCGACCAGATGCCAATGCGATCACCAATCTCAAGCCCCATCTCGATCATACTGCTGGCCAGCTGGTTGACATGTTGCTGCAATTCGCGGTACGTCCAGCGAATGTTTTGATGACGGACGACCAGCGCTTCACGCTCTGGATATTTGGAGACAATGGCATCAAAAAAGTCGCCGATGGTCGCCTCAATCAGCGGCACATCAGGGCCTTTATCATAGCTTTGGGTCAGTGGCGCATTCGCTGAGCGCGCGCCCATATTTACGGTAGGGATGTTGCTTAATATGTGGTCAAATGCAGTAGGTTGCGTCATAACGAGTCCTTTCGTTGTGCTTTTTATTCTACTCAAAAACCGCCCGTGGGCCAATTTTTCTTCCTTGAGTATCTATCATATATGATTCACTACTATACCGCCTAAAACGAAACTGTCAATAATAATAATACATTATGTATCATTTAAATTAACTGCTAAAAATATTATCCCAGTAAAAGATAGCATGAAAACCCGCGATTATTGTCGGCAAAAAAGCCAGCTACGTATTTGTTACACAGCTGGCTTTTGAGAAAAATTAAAACTAAAAGTTAAAATTACAGCGATTAAGCGTTGATTAAGATTTAACCATTGGCGGCGCTTTAATCGTTACTGTCGCACTGACGTCATTGTTATCATCTAGCAAATCCATGATTAACTCGTCATCCGTGTCAGTCTTTACCTGCCAGTTGCCTGTCGCTTGTGGTACGCCAGTAGCCATGACAGAGATGGCTTTGTTTTTTAGGCGAATCATTGGCGGTTTATGATCATAGCCGTCATGTGCCACCCCTAAGATATCATCCGCAATGGTCGCTGCCTGTGCGCGCAGCGGGGCGACATAACGACAGGCAACGCCATTGATAGACATACAATCACCGATGGCATAGATATTTGACGCTTGCGTACGTAAGGTGGTGGCATCCACCACGATACCAGTCCGGCGATCAAACTCTACCCCTGCAGCAGTGGGCAGTCTGGCATCGACCGTGAGGCCAGTACTGGCAATCACATGATCGACGATCAAAGGCTCGGATGACTGAGCGGCCGCGCTGCCAGCACTATCTGTCACTGGCGCATAGCTGACGTGTAGCCTGCCGTCCTCCTGACGCGTAACGCCAGTCACTTGATAACCACCCAAAAAGTGAATACCTTGGGACTGGACCGCCGCCGCGATACGAGCGGACGCTTTTGCTGGTAGCATTTGCGATAAAGGCGCGTCATTTAAATCAATCAAGGTGACTTGATGACCTGCTTTGAGTAAATCTTCGGCGATTTCTGTCCCCACCATACCAGCGCCAACGATGGCGACATGCTGACTGCCTGCTGCCAGCTTTTCTTGTAGCTGCCCAAAGCGCTCAATATGATTGACATGCCACACCAAATCCTCCGGCAGGCTCTTTGGAAAAATCGGCTGCGCGCCCATTGCCAGTACCAACTTGTCATAGCTGATGGTGGCATAATTGGTATAAACAGGGTCAGAGCGCAGGGCAGAGACCAGATGCAACTGCTGCTTAGCGGCGTTAACATCCATGACCTGCGTGTTGGCTAGTAGATTGACATTTGCCGCTTTGGCAGCGTCAGCGCCAGTTGCACGTACCAAATCTGCCGCCCGCTTGTTTTGGCTGATGGCCATTGTCAGCATTGGCTTATGGTAACGATCGCCACTATCCGCTGTGATGAGAGTAATGGCGATGTCTTTATCTTTTGCTCGAATGGCATCGATGACGTGCCAACCTGCCAAGCCGGCACCAACGATGACGATGCCTTGGCTTTCCGCTGACGCATGGCTTTGGGCTTGCTCGGGGTTTTCAGTATGTAAAGGGTTTTTAGCATTGGCGGGGTTTGTTGAGTTTGCGAGGGTGTCGGCATTTTCTATGCTCATAATAGCTCCAATATAATGTATAAACTTTTCATTGTCGGTATCTTGAGCGCTATTGTAGCAGTAAACAGTCATGCACTCATCTACTTGCTTATCCCCCCCGCTACTGGACCGTTATAGCCAAAAAAAACCAAAAAAAAGCGCCTAAAATCATAGACGCTTTTTGGCAAATGCTTAGGGCTCATTGAACAGTCTCTATAGTCGATACACTCTAAAAATGTCATAGCGCTACTGGGATGAATTTTGCGAAGCCTCTGGGAACGCAGCATGCAAGTAAAATTTATACCAGTAGCGCGTTTAAATCCATAACAGTTTTACATTCAGCTAACTATACATCAAGGCGCTAAAGTAGCAGCAAAAACGTTGCTATTAATGATTTAAAATCTTGGACAAAAATAGCTGGGCGCGCTCACTTTTTGCCCCTTCAAAAAACTCATCTTTACTACAGTTTTCGACGATATGACCTTCATCCATAAAGATAATGCGATTGGCGACCTGACTGGCAAAGCCCATCTCATGGGTCACACACATCATGGTCATTCCATCACGAGTCAGCTCGACCATCACATCAAGCACCTCTTGAATCATCTCAGGATCAAGCGCCGAGGTTGGCTCATCAAACAGCATCGCCACAGGGTCCATCGCCAATGCACGGGCAATCGCCACGCGCTGCTGCTGACCGCCTGATAGCTCGGCGGGATATTTCGGTGCCTGTGCACTCAGTCCCACGCGATCTAGATAAGCCATGGCTTTTTGTTTAGCCTCAGCCTCTTTACGGCCCAGCACCTTGATTTGCGCGACGGTTAAATTATCGATAATGGTCAAATGCGGAAATAACTCAAAATGCTGAAACACCATACCGACACGGCTACGTAGTTTGGGCAAGTTAGTCTTAGATGCACCAACAGAGACACCATTGACCATAATCTCGCCTTGTTGAAAAGGCTCAAGTCCGTTGACCGTCTTAATCAGCGTTGATTTGCCACTACCCGATGGCCCGCAAACCACGACGACATCGCCTTTGTGTACATGGGCGGTGCAGTCAGTCAGCACTTGAAAATCGCCATACCATTTACTGACATTTGCCATCTCAATGACCATCTCATCACTGGCATGACCATTATTGGTGACCAGCCCGCCAAAGGCATTTACATACGTATCAGCATTGTTCATTACTGGCTCCTAACCACATTATCTTGATAATCATTGTTTAAAAATTTCGTCAACCGCGACCGCGCAGTCTAGGGTATGTCAGAACCGCAAACGCTTTTGTAGCTGCTGCACGCCCATAGACGCACTTAAGCTAATGACAAAATAAACCGCACCAGCACCCAAGATATAAGGCGTCAGAAGCCCCATCAGCTCACCGCGCACGTAGGCTGCGCGGAAAAAATCCGTCAAACCAATGGCAAACACCAACGTCGTATCTTGGAATAAAATAATACACTGCTGCAAAATCAGCGGCAGCATTTTGCGAAAGGCTTGCGGCAAGATAACCAAACGCATGGTCTGCTCATAAGTCATGCCCAGCGCTTTGGCGGCATTGACCTGCCCGCTGCCGATCGATTGAATGCCAGCACGCACCACCTCAGAAAAATACGCCGCCTCAAACATCATAAAGGCCACCACACAAGAGGCAAACGCCGCATCGAGCTGTAGATACTTACCCGCGATCCAAAAATAAATCATCGGTACAGCAAAATAAAACCACAAAAGCACCAGCAGTAAGGGCACCGAGCGAAAATAATTCACATACAGTTTTGCTGGTATCTCAAGCACTTTGATACCCGATAAACGCATCAGCGCCAGTATCGTCCCCAAACTGATACCGCCCAAAATCGCCAAAAACAATACCTTAAGCGTGGTCAGCATGCCACCCATCAATCCGGGATAGGCAGTGGCAAGCTCAGTCATCATATTCATTTTTGACCTCCTGCAATCAGCCCAGGCACGCGCAGTTTGCGCTCGATCAGTCCCATTATCGCGATTAAGGATAAGTTAAATACCAAGTAGATAATCGTCGCGTAGGTATAGATCTCAATGCTGTTTTGCGTGTATTCACTGATGGTTTTGGTTTGGCTAATCAGCTCCATCACCCCAACGAGCGAGGCGACTGAGGCGTTTTTAAAGCAGTTGGTCAGCTCAGAGCTGAGCGGCGGCAAGATAATACGAAAGGCTTGCGGCAGTAGGACTTCTTTGTAGACTTGCGGGATGCTAAAGCCAAGCGCATAGGCGGCATTGATTTGGCCATCTGGTAGCGATTCGATACCCGTGCGCACCTGCTCGACGATACGGGCGGCAGTAAACAGCCCCAAACCGATACTCGCCGAGAGCATGGCTGAGGTATTGGGCGACAGGTCTTTATACCACCATTCTTGTATCGTCGGTGTCAGCCAACCAGGGGCGATATAAAACCAAAAAAACAGCTGTACGAGTAATGGTATATTACGAAAAAACGTTACGTAAGCGGTACCAATCGCTCGCGCCGTCTTGCTCGGCAACGTGCGCATGATGCCTAAGATGGTGCCGACGATCATGGCGATGGCCCAAGCGATACTGCCAATCAGTAGCAGCCAGCCAAGACCAGTAATCATCCAATGGATATATAGCTCGCTACCGATACCGGTCTGCTCAAACAATACACCCCAGTTCCAGCTATAATTCATGGTTGTCTCTCCAAGCAGCGATAAAAGAGCCTATGCGTCAAACAACACATGACATACGCATAGGCCAGCTAGGGTTTGGGACAACGATTACTGTGCTGGCGCCGCTTTTGGCTGCGCACCATCGTGCGGGTTGGCAATCAATGCCTTTAGGTTGTCAGACATTTCAAAATTGAGGTTGACGTTCTTTGGCGGGATTGGGTTCAAGAACCACTTATCATAAATGCTATTGATCTCGCCTGAGCTAAAGACATTGGCCAAGGCTTCATCGACCACCGCTTTAAACTCAGGGTCGTCTTTACGCATCATACAGCCATAGATCTCAAACGATTGCGGCTCACCGACGATGACCCATTCATCTGGATTTTTTGCTTTGGCTTTTTCGCCAGCGAGCAGCACATCATCCATCATAAAGGCGTCAGCGCGGCCGTTTTCTAACATCAAAAACGCCTCGCCATGATCTTTTGCTGAGATGATGTTGATGTCCATCTGATTGTCGTCATTATATTGACGGATATAGCGCTCTGATGTCGTGCCAGCGGTGGTGACTAGCGTCTTGCCTTTTAAGTCGGCAAAGTCATTGATACCGGAGTCTTTTTTGGTCAACAGACGCGTCCCAATCTCAAAAAAGCCATTGGAGAAGGCCACTTGCTTTTGGCGCTCTTCGTTGTTGGTGGTTGAGCCACACTCAAAGTCCACAGTACCGTTTTGTACCAAAGGAATACGCGTCTGCGAGGTAATAAGGTTATAGCGGACATTAAGATCAGGCATATTGAGCCTTTGTTTGACGGCCTCGACGACTTTCATCTCTAGGTCGTGGGCATAGCCTATTGGCTGATTTGGGTCGTCCGCGATATAAGAAAAAGGAATAGAAGAGTCACGGTGACCGACTACGATGGTGCCTGAGTCTTTGATTTTTTGTAGCGTGCCGTTTACTACACTGGTCGCGGTACCCGCCTCATCGGCAGGCGCTGTCTCACTGGTCGCTTGGTTGCTGTTATTACACCCAGCGAGGCCAAACGCCATAAAGGCCGCTAGGGTCAAGCTCTTAGAGAGAGGTTTGGAAGATAGATAGCTCATGAGATACATCCTTTTTATCACATTATCACTAAATTAAACGAGTGCTTGGACGATAAAGGGTTTATAAATCACTCCCTATCGACTGACTGGTTGTCGTGCACCCTTGTCGTTATTGCTATTGTTTATCACAATGCAACTTAATGTTACTGTACAACAAAATTACCCCACTCTCAACTTGAAATAAGCAAATCAAACTGAAGAGGCGGGTTACCAAGTTTTTTATTGAGTACAAAGCACAGATTATGCGACAGAATCTTACGAATCAATCGATGAGACAAATGCCATA
>NZ_CAJHBJ010000043.1:0-14937 GCF_904846595.1 Psychrobacter sp. HII-4
AGCTGATTGAAGACGCTCATAAGGGCGATGTGATCTTAGTTGAGCAGATTGATCGCTTGGCGCGTTTGAACCAAGCTGATTGGGATACGCTAAAAAGAATGCTATCAGAGAAAAAGCTCTCTATCGTGTCAAAAGAGCTGCCGACCTCATATATGGCGCTTCAATCTGAAAGCAGTACAGAATTTATGAGCAGTGTATTGCAGGCCATTAACTCGATGATGCTGGATATGCTCGCAGCCATTGCTCGAAAAGATTATGAAGATCGGCGTAACCGTCAGATGCAAGGTATTGCTCGTGCTAAAGTAGAAGGTAAGTATGCCGGTCGTGGGAAGGATACCGAAAAGCGCAAGATCATCGCTAGTCTACTCAAATCAGGCCATAGCTATTCTGATATTCAGAAAATGGCCAAGTGCTCAAGGCATTTGATCGCTGATGTGGCCAAGGAAAGACTGAGGATGCTCAGTACTCGTTAAGTGGTTCCAATACAGCAGTCTACTATGAGTAGTCTATTAATTGATTAGTGAGCCTTTTTAGATGGTTCCGCTGGGATATATCTATGAGGAATCTATACAGGCATCAAATAGCTTAGATCGGGGCTATTAGCCGAAACCACTAGACCAACAGATTTTATCAACCTCATATTCATCGATTAGAAAATCGTCTAATGAATCCCTGAAACCGGGTTTATCGCTAAGGAAATTTATCGCTTTTTCTGCTTCTTCTCTCGTACTGTAGATACCTAGCATCTTAGTACTATCATCTAAGCCTTTAACTGTATGTTCAAGATGATATACAACCGTAGTCATTACAAACCTCCCTAAAAAAACAGATAAGTTAAGAATAATATATTCTAGAGTTGAAAACTAACGGTTATCAACTATGGTTTAGGTAGACCAAAATTCAAAAATGTCTACATACATTAATTATCAGGCATAGGCTTATACAACGGAAAGCCTAAAAAACGATTCCTAATGGTCATAGCATCATCGTAAGATTTGGCTGAGAATACAAAGATTATTTCTTCTTTCTCGTCAATTGGTTTGCCAAATAACTTAAGAGTCGTTTGAGTCGAACTTTCATTTTGACTCAGCTGATAGAAATCAGCTTTAATTTGATTGTTTATGTTTCTTAGGTCATCATTAATAGATCTCTTGCATAAGTCATTGCTAGCCCTTGATACTTCGTTAACGAAGGTTAATAAAACGGTACTTTTGCAAGAGGTCTAATGATTTGTAAAATCATCTGATCGTTTCCATAATCAATTTCAGCTAACTCTTCATCTGAAATGCTAGGATTGTCTAACAAATGTTGCATAGAACTAATGCGATAAGCTACTGCTTCTTGCAATAAGCTAATGAATTTTGGAGGTAGGTTTAGAACAAGTGTTGGATTCATATGAGTCATTGTATAATCTGATAATAGATGTGTTAATAAGGTTGTTAGGCAAGATAATACATCAAAAATACAATGTCATTTTTAAAGTTATATCCAATAGAATCAGAGTACAACGAGTTCTCTCAACAATTATCTTCCATAACTCCCGTTGTTGAAATACTGTTCGATGCCTGTATAGCGCACCGATCACGAACAGAATATATATAATAAGTACACCATGAAGTACACTGTGACTATTTCAGCGAGTTAAAACGTTGATGCCATTAGCTCACAGCTTAGCGTTCAAGTCCTCACTAGGGGACCGAACCAGTGAAGGCACCTGATTGATTCGCCATAGGTATACTTATTTATTGAATAGATCTTTACCATTCCAGTACCTAATGTATTTGAAATAAGTCCAGATACCAACTAGACCTGCAATACACCAGCCAAGCTCTGCCCACCACATAAAGGGATCTTGAATATAACGACTTTCAAATAGACCCCAACAGTTCCGAGTCAAAAAACTATACCCACCTGATAATATGGCCGTAAAGCACATCAGTACAAATATAACTTTATAGCCTATCCATTGTAAATCTAGTTCGTCTTCTAGCTCAGATTTTTCACAACATATTAATTTTTCTTTCTTCATAAATCTATGATGGATACCTGTATACATTAAAGCTAAAACCCACCAGCCCATTATCCTTGCAGTAGTATACAAATAACTAAAGTTCCCACTTCCTATCCCTCTAGCATAGCTATTAGGATCTAAAATGTGCGCAATACCTGCAAAAAAACCTAATGACAATATAAAAATTATACTAAAGTTATCAAACACTCTACCTTTCCAAATAGTCCTATGTTTTCTTTTGCGGTTATATAGAGATATAAATAAATAGAATATTATTATAGGAGTTAAGGGTAGCCATATTTCCATCATGTGCTTATTACCTCCTTATGAATGTAACTATATAAAAAACAATAGCCTCTCAACTGAGAAGCTATAGTCAGTTCAAAACAAAAGTGTTATGTCTAGGACAAACATCATAAAATAATTTGGATAAGTCATTTTCCATCCACCCTTGGCGTAGAAACTTCACTTGAGCCCATTTTTTCTCAATAGGGTTCAAGTCTGGGCTGTACGGCGGCAGCCATAGGATACGATGACCATGCCTGTTCAGTAATTTTTGGATACGTCTACTTTTATGAAACCGAGCGTTATCCATGACAATCACGCATTTGGTTTTAAGGCTTGGGATTAGGGTGTGTTTGCACCAATCGTAGAATATGCCGCTGTTAATGTTGTGTTCAAAGTAATCCAGTGCAAATAGCATCTTTTCATATAGAGCCCCAATGACGTTGGTTCGCTTTTTACCTTGCCAGTTGTAGCTGTCGGGTGCATAACCATGAGGACGAATGGTCTGGCTTTCAAAACCGCTTTCGTCCATATACACAATGGGATAACCTTGCTGTTTAAAGTTATCAAGCTTACTCTGATACGCCGCTCTTTTTATTGGACATGCTTTTGGATGCTCTAAGGTCTTTTTTTTGACTGATGCCTAGGCGTTTTAAAGCCTCACAAATGGCTGGGGCAGTACAGTTGAACCGTCTTGCTCTCTCATAGTGATAGTCATCAGGGTAACGCTCAACGTCTTTGCGTAGTGCATCATCCGGTATTTTTGATGGCGTAACATTGCGAGTGCTCTTACTATGCAGCCGTTTCTTCCACTTTTGAATAGTGGTTGGACTAATGTCATAAAAAGAGGCTGCCTCGGCAAAGGTCATGCCATCTGCTAAGCTTTAAGAACTTGTTTGCGATAATCTAGTGAGTAAGTCATACTACTCCTGCCAAATGATTGGCACTTCATCAGAACGCTCTATAGAAGTTGAGCGGCTTAGGCTCATCATAGTATGACTAGCTACATTATTAGTAGAGATATTTGGAATAAATAGCGTCCACGATTTACTTGTGCCTAACTAAAAATACATTATCCACGATAACCTTCATTATAGGGCGGTAACGCATCAACCTGCTGATCTGAGAATAACTCACGGATGTCATTATCCGTATATTCCGTATCATCAGGCTGCTCAACTTGATCATGCTCCTGATCAGCTGGCTGATCATTAGCTTTAGACGACTCTTTATCTAGGCCTATATCACCACCCAAGCTTTTCACCATACTTGCAAACAACTCTTTATCTGACTTTCTGGTTAAAAACTCTGGAAAGTTTTTCGCAAAGTAGTTTTGAATAAATTTTTCATCCTCACTCCCTCCTGCTAACACCTGTCCTAAAAAAGCGCCCATCAATATTTTTTGTTTGTTTAATCGCTTATCAAGCTTCACTTGCTGCAGCTTAGCTTTACGCTTTAACTCTTCTAAGCGTTGACGCTCTTTTAACTTATTGAATTCTTGATTATCAAAAATAGATCCTGACATAATCACAACTCCTTTTATTAATATTGATTTAGCATAGCAAGGCGCCAGGCATCATTCAATGATCTATGCTACTCTTTAAGGTAGAATAACTCTAAATCTGATATATTTTATTTTAATGGGTGATGGTGATGTCCCCCTGACTAAGGGCGAAGTAACGACTCAAAATTTAATCTATCCACTTCGTTACTATTCTTAATTTTGAATCCTTCTTCGTTGGGGAAACCCCAAACCCCGCACACCACGAAAAGCGGTGGTGTGCAAAAAGCAAAAATAGCAGGTGGCTCTTTTATGACGATGGTACACATTGCAACAAAGGCAATTTCTCGAAAAGCAGGGCAGTCGGCAGTGGCGTCGGCGGCCTATCGTGCTGGCGATGTGCTTGATGATGCCAAATATGGCAAGACCCATGACTATAGTAAAAAGTCTGGGGTGATGAGCAGCGATATCGTTTTACCATTTTCATTAAAGGCGCTTGGTGTGAGTGTGGATCGGGAGACGCTTTGGAATACCGCTGAAGCGGCAGAGACACGTTCGGACAGTCGGGTAGCGCGTGAGTGGCTGATTAATTTGCCTCATGAGTTGTCTGAGGAAGAGCGCCATTCACTGGCTATCAACTTTGCTCAAAAGCTTTGTGACGATATGGATGTGATTGCGGATGTGTGTATCCATCGTCCGGTGATGAAATTGCCTTTTGATCCTAATGTACCGCCAAGCTCGAAGTATTTGCGTGAGGGTGAGGAGAACCCTGATCCCCGTAATTTTCACGCGCATATTTTAGTCACTACTCGAGCGCCTACCGTTGGACCAAATAAAACCTTGGCATTTGATCCAAAGCTTAAGACCCCGTTTGAGTGGTCTAATAAAAAACGTAAGGCGCATGATCTGCCGTCATCGATGCAGGAGATTAAGCGTATTCGTGAGATGTGGGTAGATACCGCCAATAAGGTGTTGGCCGAATATCATTTACCGCTGATGGATGCACGCAGTTATAAGGATCAGGGGCTTGATCAGCAGCCCACCATTAAAATGGGCGTTGAGGCGACGGCAATGGAGCGTCGAGGCATCACAACCGAAAAAGGCAATACCAACCGCGCCATCAAAGCACGTAACAAATTGGTGGCTGACAACCATATCAAACAGGAGGCAGACAATGAGCGACGAATTAGCGCACTTAGAAAAGGACTTGCTTGGGCAACTGAGAAAAATGCAAGACTACCTGGCAGCATTGGAGGCACAAAACAACGAGCTGACTTTGCAAAACACCTCTCTGGAAGCTCAGAATACTACATTACATACTGCACAAAACAAAATAATAGAACAGCAGTTCGAGTTGACGACACAAAACGATGTATTGAAGAGGCAAAATCAGGCATTGCTTGGGCAGCTAAACGATGCGAAAACCTACCAAAGCGATGTGATGACACAAAACAAAGAATTAATGACACAAAACAAGCAATCGAGGGAATCACTGAAGCTATCGGAAAATCAGATATTGAAATTAACAAAGCAACTGAGCGAAGTGCAAGACCAACCCCCAGCCCCTTCGATGACAACGCACGACGAGCAAGAGCTGCTCGACTTGATCGACAAGAAGGACGTATTGATCGAGACACTCGAGCAAACCGTTTTAAAGATGAGAGAATCTTTGAGTATGCTGAACGTATGAAGCTGCACCTAGCGATGCGCTTGATACAACGTCATGGTGAGGCGATGGCTATCAACTGGGCGCAAGGAGAAACCGCGGCTGACGCCCCTGATAAATTTGATCAGCGTCAAGTGGCACTACTTAGCGAGTTTGCACAGCGCCATGGTATTGAGGACCACGATAAAGCGGTGGAATTTACCGCGCACTTACGCCAAGTGGCCAAACGTTTTGATCACACGCTGGTTGAGAACAACAAAGCCATTATTAAGCTGTTGCGTGATCCTAATGCTGAACGTGAGCAGTATCTAGCGCTTACCAAGCATTTTACAGATTTTAGAGACAATATCGATCAAAAACGAACGGCATTTAATAGCAGTATTATCGACAAACTGGGCGGTAGCGCAGGAGAGGTTGGCAGAATGACTCGGGACACCATGTCATCGTTCAGCTATATAGAAGAATTAATGGATTACATCAATCAGGATAACTGCCCAGCTGAGGCAAGAGACGTTGCCAAAGAACATCTAGCAGATACCTTAGATAAAACCTGTCAGCAGTTTAAGTTTGCTTTGCGTGATGTTAACTCTTTACCACCAACCCCGCGTAAAACCTACTCAGAGGCGCTTAAAGCCACTTTAGAGACGTTTACTGAGCAATATGGCAAAGAGCTGTCTGAAGGACAATACAGAGCACTACAGGACGGTTTAGAGTCTTACCAACATCAAATTAATAAAGCTCGTTCACCTAGCCGAGGGTTTAGTCCTTAGTCTAATCCTCAAGAAACCATTATTGAGGGATAAATTGCTGATGCAAGCTACGTGGTTTAAGTGATGTTTTTTCACTTATCCACAGAAAATTTTATCACCCGTTTCTTTAAGGGTTTTTATTTGATCCTGTTTACTCCTGTTTACTCCTGTTTAAGAGCCTTTTTTCACCTTTAATATCAATAGCTTACAAAGAGAAAAAACAGTAAATGAGCAGAAAAAACAGTAAATGAGCAGAAAAAACAGTAAATGAGCAGAAAAAACAGTAAATGAGCAGAAAAAACAGTTATATATTAAATACTGTTTATTTGACTGTTTTTGATGTTACCATAGCTTGAATGTTTTTAAAAAAACAGTAAATGAGCAGGATTAAAAATGGAAAATAATTTAGTTGTTCAATCAAACGAGCTGATTTTAGCAACATACACAATGCAAAAAACAGACAAAGAGCTAATGCTAGCGTGTATTAGTCAGATAGACAGCAGACCTGACGCACCAGAAGTAACAAAACAGACTGAATTTAAAGTGTCTGTAGATGATATAAAGTCACTGTTCTTTGGTAAGAAGTCTAAAAACGAGCAGAACGTCTATCGTGATATGGAAAACGCAAGTAAGCGTTTGTATGACGTTGATATTGTAATGAGCTTGCCCGAAAACAAAATACTTCAAACAAGACTTATCAGTAGTATTGTCTATGACCCGGATAACGGAGAAGTTTCTTTATCTTTTGCAGAAAAGATTTTGCCTTATTTGACACAGCTAAGAGCTAATTTTACTAAGTATAAGTTGCTTGAAATCGGCGAGTTATCAAGTATCCACTCAATACGTTTATATGAATTAGTCGTTATGTGGGTTAATCAGTTTCAGTACAGCAAAGATTTTACACTTGAAGAATTTAAGCATGTAATGAATGTCAAAGGTAAATACAAGCAGTTCGGTCATTTGCGACAATTTGTTATTGAAACAGCTATTAACGACATTAACGAGAATACAAACTATAGTGTTAGCGTGGAGTATCAGAAGAAATCGAGAGGTAAGGGATTTAGAGGCTTAAAGCTGAGTTTCCATAAAAAAACATTAGACAAGCTAACGGGTGCAGACGGTGCATTATCGCAAGCAGCCATCCAGTCCATTGTCGATAGCGTGCAGTTTATGAATGATTATAACGATCATCCAAGCCTAAGTTATGACGGCAAAATGCAGACTGACGCATTTAAGCGCGAAATGATTAATATCATACAGCGAGAGCCTGAAAGCTTTAACAAGCCCAATAAGGCTTTAGAGAGCTATTTACCAAAGATTAAACACTAATGTTTTTTCAAAAATCCTTATAGTCAAAAGAACCACCGTTTTTTCTTCTTAGCCATCACGACGATTGAATCGTCTCTTTTTTCTTGCTCTTGTGCAAGTGGCGGCTCATCGCTCATTTCAGCTTGCTTAAACTCTAACAGTCTCACTTGTGCGAAATCTTGGATACTGGCGTTGGCTTTATCCAGTGTTTTGTTCAATTGTCCTATCTGTTGCTGATAATTTTCAATTAACTGTTTTTGATCGTTTACCTGTTGGCTGAGATGTTCATTCTTGAGCTTTTCAAGCGCTAATTGGTGTTCAATGTCCGTATTGTACTGAACACTTTGATTGTTCAGAGGTGTACTTTGGACAGCGTCCGCTGAACGTTCAGTACGTTTTTTAGAAATTGGCTCGCCAAACACTCGCAACATTTCTGAAACGTCTATTTTCTTATCTGCTGTTCTGGAAAGCTCGCCATCATTGATCTTCTGATAGATAGTGGTTCTCGATACACCCCACTGTTGCGCTGCTTTTGTCACCGATATGTTCATTGCTCACCTAGTGTTCAAGTACGTTTTTAAGACCTGTATAGTGCAACTGTTCAGAACGTTCAGTGAGTAACTATCGCACCAACCTCACCATTTGGCAAATACTAATGCTCTATCCGTGTCTGCGGCCAACCATCAACTCAATACATTAAAAGACACCTCAAATCACCCGAGGTTTTTTGTATTCTATATTGTAGTATGTTGTATATTATATTATACTATATACAACATACTACAAACGCTACATATTTACTCATACAAAATTAAGGATAATAATTATGGCCATTACTACACAGCAAATTCATTCTATTGCTGATCAACTGCACGAACAAGGTATCAAACCTACTTTAGCCGAAGTGCGTAAGGCGCTGGGTGGTGGATCATTCACGACCATCAGTGAAGCCATGAAGTCTTGGCGTCAGGATAACCAACAAGAAGAGCAGCTAAGACAGGTTGAGCTACCAAGTAGCATTGCTGAACGCTTACAAACGCTTGGTGCAGATATGTGGCAGACGGCCATTGATATTGCCAATGATCGTCTGGTTAAAGAACGGGAGGCTCTAGAGAGTATTAAGGCCAAGTCGCAAGCTGAGACAGATGAGGCTCAAGAAGCGGTTAAGACCCTAGAGAGTGAGCAGGCTGATTTGTTAGAACAGCTCGATGAGGTCACAGCAACTGCAGAGGCAACGGCTATCACCGCGGCTCAAGTGACTGCTGAACGGGATGTGCTGACACAGACACTCAGCGATACTCAGCACCAGTTGGAGCTTGAACGAGCTAAAACAGTGGCAGCTCAGGCCCAACTTGGTGACCTGCGTAGCAGTTTTGATCAGCAAGCAAAAGAGCTGAGTGCCAACATATCGAAGGTGGCCACACTTGAGGCTAACGCTGCTGGTGATAAAGCAGAGGTTGCCCGTTTAAGTGCAGAACTTGAAGCAGCTAAGACAGAGTTAAAAGCAGTCACCACTGAGCGCAATGAGATCGCAACCGCTACTGCAGAGGTTAAAGGCGAGTTAAAAGCGATTACCGTTGAACGCGATAAGCTATCAGGACTTCATGAGCAGCTGACGCAACAGCAAGCGGCACTAAACACAGATCACCAGCTGCTGCTTAAGCAGTATGAAACGGTATCGGCCAGCTATAGCGCTGAGCAAGAAAAGACTGGTGCATTAACGATAGAGCTTGAGAAGATGCAAGTGGCACTGGATAAGAGTACAGATCAGGAGTGACCACGCGTTTTGGTTGCATAGAGTGTCGATTAGCGGTAAAATATAGACTATAATCTATATAGTGACTTTTATATGTGGACTGTCATCACAACCGAACTGTTCAATGATTGGCTGTATCAGCAAGATCAATCGACACAAGAGAAGGTGTTAGCGGCTTTGGTAGCTTTAGAGCAGCAGGGCCCAAGCTTAGGTCGTCCTTTAGTAGACACCGTGTATGACTCAAAATTTACCAACATGAAAGAGCTGCGGGTTCAGCACCGAGGTAAACCACTCAGGGCCTTTTTTGCCTTTGATCCAAAACGGCAAGCGATTGTGCTTTGTATCGGTGATAAGGGCAATAAAAAGCGTTTTTATAAAGAAATGCTAGCCACTGCAGACCAGCAGTATGAGCGTCACATCAAAACTTTAGGAGAGCCATAACATGACTAAGACACTACAAGAGATGTTAGCGGAGCGCTCAGAAGACAGCCAAGCTCGTATTCAACAATTGGCCGACCAGCTGCTTTTGGAAAACCAGCTGTACCGTCTCCGTGAAGAGCTTGAGATCTCTCAAAAAGAGCTTGCTCAGACCCTAGGTATTAAGCAGCCGTCATTGTCTGCTATAGAAAATCGTGGCCATGATCTTAAAATATCAACTATGAAAAAATATGTTGAAGCCATGGGCGGCAAGCTACGTATTGATGTTGAGCTACCAACAGGAAAGCATGTAGGCTTTAAGGTTTAATGGGTTGTTGACCCTTAAAATGAAATATAACTTAATTAAATACATGTTGGTCGTGTGGTCGAAAGCGTTAGATTTGGTACTATATGTGTGATAGCTGGTTTTATATAAAAATTTGAGCCTTTCCTAAATTTCGTGTAAGTACTTCTACAATCTAAATAATAGTTACACACTTTTTAGGAAAGGCTCAGAAAATGATCGTCTCATTAAGTCTCTAGCCCATAACAAGGTGACAAATAATCAAGTTCAATCATGATAAAAGTCGATATATTCTCTGTATGCTCATACTTTCCTTGTAAATTTTCTACCCATATCAATGCAATGGCATTATCTTTACACAAAATAATGGACTTATCATTAACCTCTTGATTGGGTGTAAAAGGTAACCCTGAGTTTTGTAAGTCATAAAACTGTTGTAAGCTAATAGGTTGCCATCCTTGGCTTTTTAATTGCTGACCCAAACTTATTAGTTTATCTTCTGAATATTCAGGACTGGTATAATAACTAAAAAAACTACTGCTTCTAGATGAAATAACAAAATCTGCATCTTCATAACCCATAAACTCAGCAATAGCTTTAGAAGTCTGTTCTAACCAAGGCGTTTTTTGCTCAAGCTCTGTTTCTAATACTATTTGTTCAGGTCCCATCATAGGCGAATTGCTTAAAGTTAGCATAAAACCGATAATTAAAATAACAATCACACTATTTATGAGCAGCGATTTTACTGTTAAATCTCCCAAAAATCTCATTTTATCGTTGCCTTTTTTATATTGATTACCATTCTATTTCAAACTCTTTATTATCATTATAAATATATTCTTTTTTATTACTATCGTATTCAATATTTAGTTCTGATAAATCTAACTGACGCATGTTAGTTGAGCCACTTGCAACACCGAAAACATTACTTTTAGCACCACCTATCGTTCGACCTGCGTCAAAAGATGTCATGCTAACCAGACCATCATCAGTTTGAGAGTAGGTTATTGCTCCACCACCGTAAGCTACATTAGTATAACTACCTTTGCCTCCTAGCCCTCTATCCATAGCGTTGACTTCCGTCAAATTATCTGGGGCATCTGTTACCCATCCTATACCATACACTGCACCGCCCGATGGTTTAGAATCACTTTTTATACCTGCATTCGCTGTTACAGGTACATACACATTCCCATTATGAACATTGATCGAAATTGTACCAAATGTCTCAATACCGCCGATATTCACGCCACCTTCCATATATGCGAAATCAGCGTTATAGTCCTCTGCAATACTTCTAGCTGCTGTCAACATACCTGCGTTAAAGTCGCCCTTGAAAAATTTCGCATAGTTCTTTGAGTTCCTAAGAAACTTATCTCTTGTTTCCTTCAAATTCTTTGCTGTTTCAGAAGGTATGTCTAAGAACTTCTGCCACAGTTCGGCAGCACTGGGCCCTCCAGTACCCGCCCAAAGCCCACCGTCTGCTAAAGCGTCCTTAGTTGCTTGATCAGCCCATTGCGCCATAATTTGCTCAGCCTGAGCGGCATCTACCGTGACATACTTCCCTTTGACATTGCCGTTGTTCATGGTGCAAGTGTCACCTTCTCTTATCAACGCCTTGCCTTCGATAAATATCGTGCTAGATCCTGAGGTGGGTTTGACCTCACCCCCTACAGTACCCGATCTAACACCGCCCCCCTCTACCCGCTGCATCACCGAAGCATTTGGGCTGAATGGTTTGATCCAGCAGATAAGCAGGCTGACCGTTGAAAAAGGTATGTTCGGCTGTCGCCTCTGCATTATCGATAAATGAGTACAATGTATAACCGGCAACAGCATCTTTTTTATGGGAGGTATAATTGAATGAGGGTCCAGAACTAATTGCCATAAGTACTGTATCTTTAGAGCCTGCTGATGGTAATTTACTCATTATTGATATTCCCTTCCAGAACTAAATCTGATCTAAGCGTTGTTATTACGGTATGCAATCCCAACTTTTGTGTAATAATACGGTGTCTGCTTCGTAGACGCAATTACGGTTATGGTATCTAATCAGCATTCAAGCAGATTTATAGCGGTATACCTATGGCGAATCAATCAGGTTCATTCACTGGTTCGGTACCCTAGTGAGGACTTGAAACTTTGGCTGTAGACCACTGATATCAATGTTCTAACTCGCTGAAATAGTCACAGGATACTTCATGGTGTGCTTATTATACATATTCCATCAGTGATCGATGCACTATACAGGCATCGAACGTATTTCAGTAACAGATGTTATAGTAAAAAATTACTAAAGTGGATCAGAATGAAAAAATGGTTAACTTACAGTCCTACGTCAGGTGATAAAGGTTAATAAATTTAATGAGAGATAACTTAGAAAATACTAAGTCAACACATGAAAATTCAATTTATAAAAAAATTGGTTTAGGCATTTATATTTTATTTGCTTTGATTTATTATTTTTTTATGAGAGATATGTTTCTTGATGGAACTTTTTTCCTTGTAGCAGGTATAACGCTTCTTCTAATTATTATATTTAATTTCTTTAAAAAACATAAGTATGATTTAGGGGTTATAGCGTTTTGTATATATACTCTTATATTTGGTTCAGTTGATTTTTTCCAGTTGAATAAATCAATTTCAGCTGTGGCTGCCATTGTATTATTGATAATTACGATATTTTTACACTACAAGCCAGTTAACAAAGGTTAATGTTACCTTGCTATTCGTGATCGGTGCGCTATACAGGAACCAAACTTCAATGACTATAAAGTTCGAGGGTATCTGATTTTAGGTGGCAGGTTCTTTCATAGTCGTAATCATTAGGATACCGGATGAAGTCAAAAGCTCAAAGGAGGATCCTTTGTTAATGCCGATACGGGTCAGGTCCTTCGCCACGCTCAAAATCTAGCATACGGACTGCTTTACTAAGAAAATCTTGATTGTCTATCAATTCTCGTTCTACATAAAGACAATTATTGATAACAACATATTTAAAACCTCCTCTTTTTATAATATCTGGCAGCAAAGCTTTGTCTAGATTATCTAGTGGTCTTGTTTCATATCTATTGGCTCTTTTGTTTAACCTTCTGTACTTAAATGGGACATATCCTTCTGGAATATTGTCATCTAAAAGTTCGTTTTGTATATCACGGTTGATATTATCAAAAAAATCCTTTTTATTCATTACTCTTCTCTCCATGTAAACTTTATTGTTTTCAACAACATAGCTTATGTTCTCGTTTTCCAATACAGTTATCAACACATCGTTATCAAACTTATTTAAACACTGGCTTTCGATGACATTATTTACTATTTCGAGCTTCTCTAGGTTTAATGGAATATAATCTCTTTGCACAGTGCATGACGAGGTTAGGGAAATGAAAAAGCAACAGCATAAAGCAAAAGTCAATCTATCCATTCGATCGATTCCCATTTTTTAGTTTCTGGGTTATAGATACCTTCAAAAGATGACTGCCATTTGGATTCCATTAAAAAATCTTTTGCACCGTCGTTTTCTTTTAGATATATACCATCGTCATCGCTCACCATACCCGTTCCCGGTATGCGAAACCCTTGTCCTTCATTCCAATCGTAAGGATCACTCCAATTCATACTGACAATCCCCTCTCCTTTATAGTGTGAATCGCCATCTTTATATAATACTATTTCAACATCCGATCTGATATCACTTGCTCCTGATGCGTAGGCTAACTCAGAAAGTGGGTTGTATTCGTAGATATCAGCATCCCAGCTGTCTTTAGATACTATTTTATTATCGTCTATAGAAAATTCACCTGTTTCACCCTGTAATTGATTGTTCTCAATATAACCTCTGATTCTTTGTTCTGCATCTTGTATAGCGCCATATTGCCTAATATAGTCAGAAGGAATATTTTTAACACCACCTTCACCATCAATAAAGCGTTGTAGATTATCTGCCGCAAAATCTTGTCCTAAGAACCTAGCTCTAGCAATCATGGTCTCATATGCTTCCCTAATTCTAGTGACCTCTAAAGCCTGTTCAGATTTTGTAGGGTACACCTTACCAGTCCGTCGATCAGCATTTCCCCCTCCAGGACCCACCCAAAGCCCGCCATCTGCTAAAGCTTGCTCAGTTGACTGATCAGTCCATTGCGCCATAATTTGCTCAGCCTGAGCGGCATCTACCGTGACATACATTCCTTTGACATTGCCGTTATTCATCGTGCAAGCATCACCTTCTCTAACCAGCGCCTTGCCTTCGATAAATATCGTGCTTGACCCTGATATAGGTTTGACTTCACCGCCTATCGTCCCTGATTTTACACCGCCCCCAATACCTGCGGCATCACCGAAACATTTGGGCTGAGTGGTTTGATCAAGTAAATATGCAGGCTGACCGTTAAAAAAGGTATGTTCGGCTGTTGCCTCTGCATTATCGATAAATGCGTACAAGGTATAACCAGCAATAGCATCTTTTTTATGTGAGGTGTAATTGAATGAGGGCCCATTACTGATTGCCATAAGTACCGTATCTTTGGATCCTGCTGATGGCATCTTGGTCATTATTTATATTTCCTTCTAGAGTTAAAATTGATCTAGCCATTGCTATTACGCTATGTAATCCAAACTTTTGTACAATCACAATGTGTCTAATTTGTAGACGCAATTACGGTTATGGTATCTAATCAGCATTCAACTAGATTTATAGCGGTATACCCCAAAGGAACCAGCTGTTTTACCCTTCAAACCTATTAACAGACCACTTAAAACAGACTGGTATAATGGAACCACTTATAACAGACTGTTTTAGGTGTTTATGTTTATCAGAGCGTATCTACGAGCGTCTACCAAAGAACAAGATGCTAAGCGTGCCAAAAGCGAGCTCATAGCATTTGCCAACGATCATGGCCACAAAATTGCTGCCTTCTATGTCGAAAACGAATCAGGCGCTA